>NZ_CEVIVD010000085.1:13956-22224 GCF_982290655.1 Protofrankia sp. CiP1_Cm_nod3 | reverse complement strand
GTTGGGGACGGGGCGGCCGGGCTGTTCGCCGCCACGGGCCTCGCCGTAGGAGCGCTTGGGCACCATCACCTTGCGGCGGTAGATGCAGACCAGGGTGCCGTCCTGGTTGTAGCCGCGGGTCTCGACCCGCACGATGCCCCGGTCGTCCTTGCTCTTCGACTCGACCTTGTCCAGCACCTCGGACTCGCCGTAGATGGTGTCGCCGTGGAAGACCGGCTTCACGTGCCGGAGGGACTCGACCTCAAGGTTGGCGATGGCCTTGCCGGAGACGTCCGGGACGGACATGCCGAGCAGCAGCGAGTACACGTAGTTGCCGACGACGACGTTCCGCTTGAACTGGGTGGTCTCCTCGGCGTAGTGCGCGTCCAGGTGCAGTGGATGGTGGTTCATGGTCAACAGGCAGAACAGGTGATCGTCGTATTCGGTGACCGTCTTGCCCGGCCAGTGCTTGTAGACCGCGCCGACCTCGAACTCCTCGTAATACCGGCCGAACTGCATGATGCGCTCTCCTCGCTCTCCCGGAGTTCCCCGCCGCGGCACGACGGGGCCCGCCGTCGCGAACCCGCCCGGGCCCGATCCTTCCAGGTCGGCCGGGCACCTGCCCGATTCACGGCCACACCCGATCGGTAATTGCGGAAAGTAGCTATTCGATCGCCTCTTGACGGCGGTGCGGCGAAGGGCTGGCAGCGTGCCAGTGGCCGGGTGAACGGCGGCCGGGTGAACGGCGGCGGGGTGGCGATGGCGGCAGAACACCGTGTGGTGAGGTGCGATGGCGGCACGGCGGTGACAGGGCGGTGGCGCGGCGGTGAGCGTGGGGTGTCCACGCGCGGTGCCCCGCCGGCCACGGCGGCCGCGCCCGGGGAGCTCCGGCCCGTCCCAGCGTGGCCATGCCCGCCGACGTCCGTCAGGATGGGGACGGCGGCAGGGACGACGGCGGCGACCGGGATACAGCTGCGACCGGGGTGGTGACAGGGCGGGACGACGACGGCCGGCGCGTGCCGGTGACGGCCCGGAGATCCGGGCCCGGCGGGGCCTCGCCGGGCCCGGCCGGGCCGGTTGGGACCGGGCTTCCGCCCCGCCACCGCCGGGCGGGAACTCCGGGACCGGCGGGACGTCCTCTGGCGCGGAAAGCCGGCGCGGGAGAACACGACCGTGCCGCCCGCGGCCCTCCCGGCGAGAAGCCCCGGGCACGACCGGGACGTGAGACGTGAGACGTGAGGAGTTGGCGATGCTGCTTGGCGTACACGTGGTCCGGTTCACCTGGCCGGGCGGAGCGGAGGCGGTCGGGCCGGTCCTGGGGCGTGCCGCCCGGGTCGCCGACGACGCGGGCGTGGCCCGGCTCAGCGTGATGGATCACTACTTCCAGATGGAGGCGATGTTCCCGGCCGACGAGCCGATGCTGGAGGGCTACACCACGCTGGGGTTCCTCGCCGCCTACACGTCCAGGCTGCGGCTCGGGCTGCTGGTCACCGGCGTGACCTACCGTCACCCCGGACTGCTCGCGAAGATCATCGCCACCCTGGACGTGCTGTCCGGCGGACGCGCGGAGCTCGGCATCGGCGCCGCCTGGTACGACCGCGAGCACCACGGGCTGGGCGTGCCGTTCCCGCCGGTCGCCGAGCGGTTCGAGCGGCTGGAGGAGACGCTGCGGATCTGCCGGCAGATGTGGAGCGAGGACAACGGCCCCTTCGCCGGCCGGCACTACCAGCTCGCCGAGACGCTGTGCGTGCCGGCGCCGGTCAGCCGGCCGCGCGTGCCGATCCTGATCGGGGGCAGCGGGGAGCGCAGGACGCTGCGCCTGGTGGCGACCTACGGTGACGCCTGCAACCTGTTCGCCCCTTCGGTGGACGTGGTCGCACACAAGCTCGACGTGCTGAGGGCGCACTGCGACGCGGTCGGCCGCGACTACGCGGAGATCTCCAAGACGATCATCTACAACGGCGACGCGCTGGCCCGGGAGGACGCCGGCGCCTTCCTCGCCGATGCCGAGCGGTACGCGCGCCTCGGCATCGACACCGTGATCGTCGTCCCGCCCGGCGGTGAGGCGGTGGACGCCTGGGTCGAACGGATCTGCGTCCCGGTCGTCAAGAACCTCGCCGACATCGCCGTCACCGGCTGATCTCTCCTGGACGCTGTCCCTGCCGGACGGTGCCCCTACCGGTCGCCGGCGTCCAGACGCAGCCCGACGCGCCGGGGATCGCGCAGGTCGGTGCCGGCGGCCAGCCAGCGCCGTTGCAGTTCGGCCGCCCCGTGGACCCGCTTGAACGCGGACTCGTTCGGCGTCATCGGCAGGACCGGCAGGAAACGCACCGGCGCGCGGACAGGCGTCCGCGCCGGCTGCCGGCCCGCGGGCCCGCCCGGCAGGGACGGATCAGGAGCGGGCGGATCGTGATCAAACAGCGTCGGATCTTCCAGTGCCGGATCTTTCGGGGACGGGTCCGGTAGCGGCAGGTCCGGGATGAGCCCGCCGGGTTCGGCGACGAGGACCGCGGTGAACCCGGCGCCGTCCCACAACGGTTCACCGAGGTCGAGGCCGGCCCCGGCGACCACCGGGACGCCTTCGACGGCCGGGATCGCGGCCAGCAGGGCCAGCCGGCGGGCCACGCTGTCGCGGGGCTCCTTCAGCGAGAGCACCAGTTCGGCACGGGGCCCCGCCGGGTCGAGCACGGGGGAGGCCGGATCGCTCATCGGGCTCCGGGACATCCCGAGGGTCGCATAACGGATGACCCTCTCCGTCGGGTGGCTGAAACGCAGCACCTCGATCGGTTCGGAACCGAGAAACGTGATCTCCGCGCGGCCCGTGTCGGGGCCGAACTCCCGCAGCAGGTGCGTCTCCACCCGCTTCAACACCTCCGGAACGTCCACAGCGCCGACTCTAAGCCGCCTCCGGCGGATATCGTCCGGCGGACGGCTTCCCTGTGGACGGCCTCCGGCGGACGGCTTCCCTGTGGATATCGACCGCCCGGGCGCCGCTGGTCCGCGCGAGCGGGGATCCGCCGGACGCGGCCCGAATCCGGATCCGGGCAGCGCCGGGAAATTTTCGGCTCCGGAGAGGCATATCAGGCCTATCAGGTGGAACCGTGGATCGGGGCCGGGTCGTTACCCGGTCGGGCGCGTCCACCGTCATGGGGGAACGGGCGGCCGCCGGGTGCCGGTTGTCGGCCGGGAGCCGGTATCCGTCACGATGGCCTCGCGGGAGTCACGCCCGCGGGCGTCGAACAACATGCCGATCAGCAACATGCCGACAGGCGGACAGGCGACAGGGCAGATGCGGAGGCCACCATGGCGCAGGTGCTGAGCAAGGGCGCGAACGCACCGTTGTCCACTACCGATGTACGGGTGGAGATCAGTTCGTCCACCCCGTTGGACATCGCCGCGCTGCTGGTGACCGCGAACGGCAAGGTCCGCTCCGACGCCGACTTCGTGTTCTTCAACCAGCCCACCGGGCCGGGGGTACGCCTGCTCCCGCCGTCCGCGCTCGAGTTCACCCTGACGCAGGTGCCGGCCGACATCGACAAGGTGGTCGTCACCGGCAGCCTGGACGGCTCCGGCACACAGACCTTCGCGGCCGTCAGCGGGCTGCGGGTCGTCGCCCGGGCCGCCCGGGGTGAGGAGATCGCCCGCTTCGACCCGGTCGATCTCACCGTCGAGAGCGCGCTGATACTCGTGGAGCTCTACCGGCGCCAGGGCGCGTGGAAGGTGCGCGCCGTGGGGCAGGGGTACGCCTCCGGGCTCGCCGGCATCGCCACCGACTTCGGGATCACGGTGGACGACCCCGGCACCCCGCCGGTCGACCCGCCCACCCAGATCGTCACCCCGCCGCCGGGGCAGCGGTGGGGAGCCCCGACGGGGCAGCCCGCGCAGCCCGCCGAGGCGGGGGGTGGCTGGGGCGCGCCGTCGTCCTCACCGCCGCCGGCCCAGCCGCCGCCGGCCCAGCCGTGGGGGCAGCCGCAGCCGCAGCCGTCCCCGGGCCCCTGGGGGCCGCCGACGCCGGCACCGGCGCAGCCCGCTGGCGGGCAGCAGCACTACTGGGGTGCGCCGCAGGGGCAGCAGCAGGCGCCGCCGCAGGGTGGCGGCTGGGGCGGCGGCCAGCCTCAGCCCCCGGCCGCGCAGCAGGGCTGGGGCGCGCCGCCGTCCGCGGCGGCCGGCGGCGGGGGCGGGGCATCCGTGAACCTGGACAAGGGCCGGGTCTCCCTGCGCAAGGGCCAGAGCGTCTCGCTGGTCAAGACCGGGGCGCCGCCGCTGACCCGGGTGCGGATGGGCCTCGGCTGGGATCCCGCGTACAGCGGGCGCCAGATCGACCTGGACGCCTCCTGCATCCTCTTCGACGGCCGGGGCAAGGACGTGGACAAGGTGTGGTTCATGTCCAAGAAGGGTGCCCGCGGCGCGGTCCGCCACTCCGGCGACAACCTCACCGGTTCCGGTGAGGGCGACGACGAGACCATCTTCGTCGACCTGGCCGCGCTTCCGCCGAACGTCGAAGCCCTGGTCTTCACGGTGAACAGTTTCCAGGGGCAGCGCTTCACCGAGGTCCGCAACGCCTTCTGCCGGCTGATCGACGACTTCACCGGCGCCGAACTCGTCCGGTTCGACCTGTCCGAGTCGAAGCCGCAGACCGGGCTCGTCATGTGCAAGGTGGTCCGCCAGTCCGGCGGCCCGAACTGGACGATGACCGCCATCGGCGAGTTCCACGACGGCAAGACCGTGCGCGCGATGGTCGGCCCGTCCAGGCAGTATCTGTAGAGTAACGATCCGTGCGGACGAGGGGCGGCCGTGGGGTGGCTGGGTCCGGCCGTGTTCCGGGCCGGCTGCCGGGCCGGGGCCGGGGCTGACAGCCGGCCCTCGGCCGGGGCCCGACAGCAGTGCCCGGCATAAAAAACTAAAGCCGCACACGATGTTTCTCGTGATGTTCTCCCGCGAGAACCCGTGGATATCTCACGAGTTCTCGCGGGAAGTCTTCCGCGGTTTCCACGGCTTCGTGCATTTTGTGGCACCGCCGGTTCCGCGGTTTTTCGTGGCCGTGCGTCCCGCGGCGGTCCGGCGGCCTACTGCTGCAGCTTGTAGTCCCGCAGCAGCGCGCGGCTGATGATCCTCTTCTGTACCTCGGACGTGCCCTCACCGATGAGCATGAACGGCGCCTCCCGGAAAAGCCGCTCGATCTCGTACTCCTTCGAGTAGCCGTATCCGCCGTGAATACGGAACGACTCGGTCGTCACCTCGTAGCAGTATTCGCTGGCGAGGAACTTGGCCATCCCGGCCTCGACGTCGTTGCGCTGGCCGCTGTCCTTCTTGCGGGCCGCGTTCACCATCATCAGGTGGCCGGCCTCCACCTTGGTCGCCATCTCCGCCAGCTTGAAGGCGATCGCCTGGTGGTCGGCGATCTGGTGGCCGAAGGTGCGGCGCTGCTGGGCGTAGGCGATGGCCAGCTCGAACGCCCGGATCATGATGCCGCAGGCGCGGGCCGCGACATTAACCCGGCCCACCTCCACGCCGTCCATCATCTGGTAGAAGCCCTTGCCGCGGCCGTCGGGGCCGCCGAGGACCGACGACGCCGGCACCCGGTGGCTGTCGAGCACCATCTCGGTGGTCTCGACCCCCTTGTAGCCGAGTTTCTCCAGCTTCCCGGGGATCGTGATGCCCTCGTGGGTGCCGAACCCGGGCTCCTTCTCCAGCAGGAACGTCGTCATGTTCCGGTAGACGGAGTCGGCGCCCTCGTCGGTCTTCACGAGAGTCGCGACGAGGGCGGCGCGGGCACCGTTGGTCAGCCACATCTTCTGGCCATTGATCACGTAGTCGTCGCCGTCGGGAGTGGCCCGGGTGGTGATCGCGGACACGTCCGAGCCGCAGCCGGGCTCACTCATGGAGAAGGCGCCGCGGATCTCCCCGGTGGCCATTTTCGGCAGCAGCCGCTGCTTCTGTTCCGGGGTGCCGTGCTGGATGAGGAGGTAGGCGACTATGAAATGCGTGTTGATGACTCCCGACACGCTCATCCAGCCGCGGGCGATCTCCTCGACGACCAGGGCGTAGGTGAGCAGCGACTCGCCGAGCCCGCCGTACTCCTCGGGAATCGTGATCCCGAACAGCCCCATCTCCTTCATGGCCTCGACGATCGCCTCCGGGAACTCGTCCTTGTGCTCGAGTTCCGTGGCGTATGGCAGAATCTCTTTGTCGACGAATGTGCGCACAGCCGACAAAATGTCGGCCTGGACGTCCGTCAGACCATCGGTCTGCGCGATCCTGCCCATGGTGTCCGCTTCCTTTCTCGCCGTACCGTGGTCGGCCCGTGCCATTTCTGTACCGGCTGTCGGGAATCACGTGCGGGTCGTCGTATACTTATGAGAAGTATCACGGCATTCGCGGGCGGGCGCCAGCGACGCCGGCGGGTGGCCCCTTGCGCGGCACCGTCCCGGCCCTGGCGGCATCCCGGCCCAAGGCCCGCCCGCCCGTGCCGCCGCCCCGGCCGCGATGACCGTATGGCGCTCCGCGAACGTGTGGCGGGGAGGCCTGCCGGCGAACGCCGGCCCGCGCGGACGGCCAGCGGGCCCAGCGGGCCGTACGGCCCGGCCGGGGGCGTTCGATATCAGCCCACCGAGCGGCATCGGGGGCACTGCACAGTATCAACAATCACTGTCCGTATCGCCTGATATCGGGTAGATAGCCCATAAAGTAGTCCGCGAGGGGGCTTGATGTTGTTGTTCTGACGCGACCGTTGTGCCTCCGGAGGCGTTGTGCGCTCGTTTCTTCGCAAGGCCCGTCAGGGGCCGCTGGGCAGGATCCCGCAGGAGGTGCCCGTCTGGCGCCACCTCGCCGCGGCGGCGACGATCGCCCTGGCCGCGGCCGGTGTCCTGACGGCCGGCTACCGGCCCGGGGACGCGGGGACGCTGCGAGCGCCGCTGTCCCCCGTCGCCGCGGACAGCCCGGACGCCGCGGCGGCCGGCAGCCCGCTGGCCGGCGCCCGTTTCTATGATGATCCCGACAGCCAGGCGGACGCCGCCGCGGCCCGGCTGCGCGGCCAGGACCCCGTGAACGCGGCCCTGCTCGACAAGATCGCGAATACTCCGCAGGCGATGTGGCTCGGCGACTGGTTCCCGACCGCGCGGGTCCGCGCCATCGTTGCCGAGCGGGTCGACAGCGCGCGGGCCGCCCAGGCGGTCGCGGTGTTCGCCGTCTACCACATACCGGCCCGCGACTGCGGCGGCTACTCCGCCGGCGGGGCGAACTCGCCGGACGAGTACAGCGCGTGGATCTCGGAGGTCGCCGCCGGCATCGGCGCCGGCCCCGCCGTGGTGGTACTCGAGCCGGACGCGATCGCCGGCGCGGACTGCCTGCCCGCCGCCGGCCAGCGGACGCGCTACACGCTCATCCGCGAGGCGGGCACGCTGCTGACCCGGCACGGGGCCACCGTCTACCTCGACGCCGGGCAGCCGGACTGGCGCAGCGCCACCGAGATGGCCGGCCGCCTGCGGCTTGCCGGCGTCTCCGCCGTGCGCGGCTTCGCCCTGAACACGGCGAACTTCGTCGCCACCGCCGACCTGCTGGCCTACGGCAACCAGATCGTCGCCGAGCTCGGCGGCAGCGGCCACTTCGTCGTCGACACCAGCCGCAACGGCCGCGGCCCGGCCCCGGACAGGCAGTGGTGCAACCCGCCGGGCCGGGCGCTGGGAGCCCGCCCGACCACCCAGACCGGCGACGAGCACGCGGACGCGTTCCTGTGGGTGAAGGGCCCCGGCGAGTCCGACGGCACCTGCAACGGCGGCCCCCCGGCCGGCGAGTTCTGGCAGCCCTACGCCCTCGACCTGGCCCGCCGAGCGCCCTATTAGCCCGTCCCACAGGACGAGCTCATCCCACCGGCCGCCACCGGCACAAATACGTCCACCGGCACAAATACGTCCAGCAGTACAAATACGTCCAGCGGCACCGCTGCCCACCGCGTCCGCATCCGTTCCCAAGGTTCTGGGATCAGGGGGTTCTGGGATCAGGGGGCGCGGACGGGGAAACCGAGGTCGAGGGCGGCGGTGGCCAGCCGGCGGTCGTAGGTGACGAACGCTGTCAGGCTGTCGCCGAGCCGCCGCGCGGCGGCCAGATGGATCGCGTCGAGGGTGCGCACCAGCGGGCCGGCGACCGCCCCGGCGTCGTCCAGGACGGGCCGGTCCAGGATGATGTGGTCGAGGCGGTTGAGCATGGTCACCGCCGCTTTGTACAGGTCGGCGTCGTCCGCGGTGGCGCGCCGTACCGCTCGGACGACCTCGGCGCGGGCGAGCAGGGAGG
>NZ_CEVIVD010000085.1:2726-13174 GCF_982290655.1 Protofrankia sp. CiP1_Cm_nod3 | reverse complement strand
GAGTCAAGAAGCGCGTCGAATGCGGCGTCACTCTCACAGATCACCGACCGGCCGGCCGCAAGGTCCGCAAGCGCTTCATAGATCATGCGCTCGGTGTCGGGATCCGCGTCGATCTCCTCGACGTCACGGAGAACACGCGGTAGCTCGGACTCGCTCATGCCTGCTCCGCCTCCCGTGCCGTCTTCGTCTCGTCGGGACGTATCTTGAACTCGAGTACCAAAAAGTACTGCAGATCGTGGCTGTCGCATCTTCGGACCTCGGCCATGGGCGACGCGCCACCGGCCCTGTCGTCTCGTCCCGGAGTGCGAGTACCCGCTGGCAGCGCACTCGGGGCCTGTTCGGGGTGCCCTGTGATCCGTCCATCTCGCTTAGCGTACTCACCTGGACACGCGTCAACCGGCTTCCGTGTGAGCCGCAGGCGCTCCCACACCCTCAACCCAGCCCCCCGACCGGGACAGATGAGTGCGCGGACGGAGCGACTACGTGGTTCCTGGCCTCGTCACGGCGACGGTTTCCACGTCATGGCTCCGTTCACTGACAACATCGCCTGGATCGGGAGCCGTGAAGGTGGGGGTAGCCTCGCGCCGTGAGGCCGAACCATCAACCGTTGCGGTGGTCGGCCGTGACGGCGGGTATTTGGCTGTGGCGGGCGTCGCGCCAGGTGTTCGGTGGGGCGGGTGTCATGACGGGTGGTCGGCGGTGACGGCGGTGTCGGGGCGGATGTTCTGTCGCCGGCTGGCGGGGCTGCTCGTCCTCGATCCCAACGGGGACGTGGTCGGACGGCTGCGGGACGTGGTGGTGATGCTGCGGCCGGGTAGCCAGCCGCCCCGCGTCCTCGGGCTCGCGGTCGAGGTGCAGCGTCATCCGATCTTCGTCCCGATCGGGCGGGTGACGGGGGTGGAGTCGGGCGCCGTGGTGCTCTCCTCGGCCCGGCTGAGCTGGCGCCGGTTCGCCCAGCGTCCCGGTGAGACCCTGGTGCTCGGCGAGCTGCTGGACCGGCAGGTGACGCTGGTCGCCACCGGCGCCCCGGCCACCGTGGTCGACGCCGCGATCGAACAGGTCCGCGGCGGGGACTGGGTCCTCGACCACGTCGCGGTACGCATCGGCCGGCGGCGCCGCGGCGAGATCCGCACGGTCTCCTGGGCCGAGGTCACCGGCTTCTCCCTGCCGGAGGAGGACCAGGGCGCGGCCAACATGCTCGAGGTGTTCGAGAAGCTGCGGCCGGCGGACCTCGCCGCGCTGCTGCGGGACCTCTCCGACAAACGCCGTGTCGAGGTGACCGCGGCCCTCGACGACGAGCGGCTCGCCGACGTCCTGGAGGAACTGTCCGAGGACGAGCAGGTCGAGCTGCTCGGCGGGCTCGCCGACGAGCGGGCCGCCGACGTCCTGGAGGCGATGGGCCCCGACGACGCCGCCGACCTGCTGGGGGACCTGCCCGCCGGGGATGCCGAGCGGCTGCTGCGGCTGATGGAGCCGTGGGAGGCCGCGCCGGTCCGGCGTCTGCTCGTCTACCCGGACCGGACCGCCGGGGGCATGATGACCAGCGAACCGGTGATCCTCGGCCCGAACGCGACTGTGGCCGAGGCGATCGCGCGGATCCGGGCGCCGGAGCTCTCCCCGGCGCTGGCCGCGCAGGTGTACGTGGTGCGCCCCCCGTTCGAGACGCCCACCGGGCGCTACCTCGGCCTCGTCCACTTCCAGCGGCTGCTGCGGGAACCGCCCGGGGCGCTCGTCAGCGGTGTCGTCGACGTCGGCATCACCCCGCTGCGGCCGGAGGCGTCGCTCCAGGAGGTGACCCGGCACCTCGCGTCGTACAACCTGGTCGCCGTCCCGGTGCTGGACGACGGCGCCCGGCTGGTGGGGGTGGTTACTGTCGACGACGTGCTGGACCACCTGCTGCCGCCCGGCTGGCGGGAGCACGACCTCGACCCGGACACCACGGGGCCGGACGCCACGAGCCGGGACGCTACGAGCCGGAACGTCACGAGCCTGGGTGGCTCGGGTGCGGGTGGCTCGGGTGCGGCGGGGACCTGATGAGGCTCCGCCGCCATACGGGCAGACTCGATCAGCCCCGTCCGTCCCGCCGGTCGGCGCTGGTCCGCCGTCCCTACGAACCGGACGCCTTCGGCCGGGCCGCCGAGCGGATCGCCCGGTTCATCGGGACCGCGCGCTTTCTGGTGGTGCAGAGCATCGTGGTGGTGCTGTGGATCGGCTACAACATCATCGTGCCCCGTGACCTGCGGTTCGACAACTACCCGTTCATCTTTCTGACGCTGGCGCTGTCCCTGCAGGCGGCGTATGCCGCGCCGTTGATCCTGCTGGCGCAGAACCGGCAGGACGACCGGGACCGGGCCAACCTCGCACAGGACCGGGAACGGACCGGACGCCAGCTCGACGACACCGAGTACCTCGCCCGCGAGATAGCGGCGATCCGTATCCGGGTCGGGGAGCTGGCCACCCGTGACTACCTGCGCTCCGAGCTGCGGGCGGAGCTGCGGGCGCTGCTGGCCGAGTCCCTGGGGACCCCCGTGGGGACTTCCGCGGGAACCCCCGTGGGGACTTCCGCGGGGACGGATGCGGGAACAGGTGAGGACGCCACCGCCGGGCATCGCCGCGGCCCCGGGCCGTGGGAGCGGCGGCCCGAACGCGGCAGCTCCACCGACCGGCGGCTCCAGAGCCCGTGAACCAGCAGACCCGACCGGGAAGGCATCACCGGGGACGGCATCACCGGTGACGGCGTCACTGGGGACGGCGTCGCGGAGGGACGGCGTTACCGAGGGAAAGACGTCGCCGGGGAGCCGGGAGCGTGCCTCGGGGCGGGAACTCGGCTGGCGTCCGCGGGCCGGGGCGTTCGCGGGACGAAGGCTTATGCGAGGGATCCTCGGCACAGAGTGAGAATGGACAGGGCGATTTCGACCCCGCGGGGCCCGAGCTCCCGCGACCAGGCTGTGATGATCGCGTTTTCTCGCTCGTGCTGGATGCGCGGGCCGCCGTCCGCGGAACGCAGCGCCTGAATCTGCCGGGATATCTCCAGACGGGCGCCGACGAGCGCGCGGAGCTGTGTGTCGATCTCGTCTATGGCCCGCCGGCCGTCCGCGATCGAGGAGACCGTCGGTGCCGGCGTGGCGGCGGGAAGCGCGTGGCTTGTCATCTGGGCTCTTTTCATCCGGGACCCGGCCATCCCGGAGCCGGACAGGCCCGGGGAAAGTCCGGGCCTTGAGTCTCGGCGTGTCGCGTCAGATACGCGGCAGTGCAGGGACCGTGCCCGGTCCCTGGTAAAAATGATCCGGCGATCTGCTCGCGCGGCGCGCGCAAAGAGGAGATCCACCAGGCATGGCTACCAGCATGCCAGCCGGGATTGCCACCGTCCAGCGGTCCGTCCGGCTCGCACCGTGACCGCACATGACCCAGAAGCGGGCGGGACGTCACGCCGATGGCTCCGGGCGTCACCCGAATGCCGGGCAGGACGGCGGCAGGACGGCATGGGCGCGTCACCGGGACGGCGGCGGGACGGCATGAGGGTGTCACCAGGGCGGCGGCAGGACGGATGAGAGGATCGTCTCGTGGCCCAGTTGCAGCTGGACGGCATGCCGCGGCGGCTGTTCGTGTGCACCCCGTCGAAACTGTCCGCGTTCGCGGAATGCCCCCGCCGCTACCGGATGGCCTATCTCGACCGGCCGGCGCCGGTGAAGGGGCCGCCATGGGCGCACAACTCCCTCGGCTCCAGCGTGCACAACGCCCTGCGGGCCTGGTGGGACGAACCGCTGGCCCGCCGCACGCCGACCCGCGCCGCCCACCTCGTCCGGCTGCTGTGGGTCACGGACGGCTGGCGGGACGCCGAGCAGTCCACGGCCTGGCGGGAACGGGCCGCGCAGATGGCCGGACGTTACGTGGCCACCCTCGACCCGGCCCGCGAGCCCAGGGCGGTGGAACGCCAGGTCGCCGCGCGCACCGAACGGCTGGCCCTGTCCGGGCGGGTCGACCGGCTCGACGACCGGGACGGCGAGCTCGTCGTCGTCGACTACAAGACGGGACGCCGCGCGCCCACCGACGACGACGCCCGGGTCTCCCAGGCGCTGGCGCTGTACGCGCTGGCGGTCTCCCGCACTCTGCGCCGCCCCTGCTGGCGGGTGGAGCTGCACCATCTGCCCACCGGCACCGTGGCCAGCGCCGAGCATGACGAGGCGTCGCTGCACCGCCAGCTGCAGCGGGCCGAGGCGCTGGCCGACGACGCCGAGCGGGCGGCCGAGGCGCTGCGTGATGGCGCCGAGCCGGACACGGCGTTCCCGCCACAGCCGGGCCGGCTGTGTTCCTGGTGCGACTACCGGCGGCACTGCCCCGAGGGCCGCGCCGCAGCCCCCGACCGGGCCCCCTGGGACGCCGTCGCCGTCGCCGACGCCGTCGCCGACGCCGGCACCGAGCCGTCCGGCTGAGCCCCGTACTCCTCTGGGGTCAGCCCGTACCCTGGGCCGGAGACGCCTGCCGCCCTCGGGCACGCCCCGTCCCCTCGCGCCTGCCCATCCGCTCTCGCGCCAGCCCGTCCCTGCGCGGCCCGGCCGGGGAGTGCCGGGGAATCTGGCTGGCATTTGCCCGGGTAAGGCTGCGACCTGCGGAAACACCTGAACGCCGTCGTCCGCCACACCTCTGTTCGGGCAGCCCCGCCGAAGTGCCCGAAGGACGGGACTCGGTACTGTCACAACAGTACCGAGTCCCGTCCTTGCTCATGGGCCGTTGTAGGAATCATGCGAATGGCCGCTGCCTCCGGCTCTCCGCCGCTGTTACCGGTCGTGGCCCCGCCGGCGGTTTCGGTCGAGGAGCGTCCGGGACCTGCTCGTTGTCCGGTAGGCCGGCGGGAGCTGGGCCATGATGGCTTCGTGACAGAGCGAGTGAGTGCCGGCCAGCCGAACACCGTGTCCACGGTCGCGGCCGTGTCTCCGGCCGTGCTGCCGGACGCCCGGCTGCCCGGTGGCGGCCGGGCCCGGCCCGCGGGCAGCCCGTCGCGGGTGTCGGCGAAGGCCGGGACGTTCACCGAGTCGGTGATCCGGGAGATGACCCGGCTCTGCCTGGCACACGACGGCATCAACCTCGCCCAGGGCTTCCCGGACTTCCCCTGCCCGGCCGAGCTGAAGGAGGCGGCGAAGGCCGCCATCGACGCGGACGACAACCAGTACGCCATCACCTGGGGCGCGAAGGCCTTCCGGCACGCCATCGCTGCCAAGGTCGCCCGTACCTACCCGGGGTGGACGGTGGACCCGGAGACCGAGATCTGCGTGACCTGCGGCTCCACCGAAGCGATGATCGCGACCATGCTCGCGCTGGTCGACCCCGGCGAGGAGGTGCTGCTCTTCGAGCCCTTCTACGAGAACTACGGCCCGGACACGATCCTCTCCGGCGCGCGGCCGAGGTTCGTCCCGCTGCACGGGCCCGACTGGAGCATCGACGAGGCGCAGCTGCGCGCCGCCTTCTCCGACCGGGTGCGGGCCGTCGTCATCAACACGCCGCACAACCCGACCGGCAAGGTGTTCACCCGCGCCGAGCTGGAGCTGATCGCCGAGCTCTGCCAGCGGCACGACGCGCTCGTCCTCACCGACGAGATCTATGAGCACATCCAGTATCTCGGCCCGGGCGGGCACATCCCGCCCGCCACCGTCCCGGGGCTCGCCGACCGCACGGTCACGATCAACGCCCTGTCGAAGACCTACGCGGTGACGGGCTGGCGGGTCGGCTGGACCATCGCCCCACCGGCCTACACCGCCGCCATCCGCAAGGTCCACGACTTCCTGACCGTCGGGGCCGCCGCGCCGTTGCAGGCGGGCGGGGCCGCCGCCATGGCACTGCCGCCGAGCTACTACGACGGCCTCGTCGCCGACTACCTCGAGCGCCGTGACCTGCTGTGCGACGCGCTCGCCACGGCCGGCTTCCGCTTCCGGCCGCCGGACGGCGCGTACTACGTCATGTGCGATACGCGATCGTTCGACCCCGACGGGGACGACGTGGCCTTCGCCCGCCGGCTGCTGGAGACGGCCGGGGTGGCGTCGGTCCCCGGGTCGTCGTTCTTCAACGATCCCGCGTACGGGCGTCACATCGTGCGTTTCGCCTTCCCGAAACGGCTGGACACCCTGCGGGCGGCGGCACAGCGGCTGGCCACCCTCGCCTGACGCGCCCCGCCACGCGCCCCCGGCGACCGCCCCGCCCCGGCGACCGCCCCGGCGACGCGACCGGGAAGTGCCCCGCCGTCCCGTCCGCGCCTCGCGCCGCCCCACGGATGGCCGCGCGGGGACGCGGCCGGGTGGGCCGCCGCTCCGCCGCCGGGTTTCCGGGCCCGCGGGCCCCTGGGATCAGCGCGCCGTGAGCAGAGAGGGGACGGGCAGCGGATACCGGGCGGCGGCGGCCCGGGCGCGTCCCCGGCGCACCTCGGCGGCCAGCCAGCGCAGGTAGGCGTCGACGCCGCCGCGGTGGCGCGGCCGTGACCACCGGCCGCGCGGGCCGCCGACCGGTGACCGCGACGCCCCGGCGGCGCCGGTAGCGGCCAGCATCACCGACCGTGGCGGCAGCAGATAGCGGCCACGCAGGTATTCGCCCAGCCAGCGGGCCTGCGCCTCGGCGAGCCGGACACTGTCGGTGACGCTGTCGGTGACGCTGATCGCCTCGGGGGCTACCAGCCGGGAGAGACGCCCACGGGCGGGATTCGCCTCACCTGACCGGTGCGTCAGGACAGCGCATCCGTACACCCCTTCCGTGTCCGGGTCGAAAACGCCGCCGAACAACGGCGACGGGACGGCGGACGGGCCGGCCGGCCGGTACTCGGCGGCCTGCCCGGCGCCAGGCGCGGTGATTCCCCCGAGGAGCACCACGGCGTCCCAGCGGGTCGCCGGCTGGCCACCGACGCGGACGTCGAACGGCCGACGGTCGCCGTCCACCGGGCGGATCCCGTAGCCATCGCTGTCGAGCCTGGTGAACCGCCCGGCGAAGCCCCGCTCGTCCGGGAACTCCCCGCTGCCTGCGGGGGGCTCCTTGCCGGCCCCGGCGGGCTCCCCGGTGGACGAGGGGGGTGCCGCCGCCGGGCCGCCGCCCGCGTCGCGCGCCGCGCGATCGTGTGTCACGAACAGGTGCGCGTCCAGCCCGGAGTCGACGAGCGCGCGCAGCGCCGTCCCGGCGGCCGGGCCCGCGCCGAACACCGCTACCCGGGGAAGTTGAGCCACGATCGGCAAGGGTAGGCCACATCAGGCTGCCCGTGACAGCCCCCTACGGCGTTATTGCATTTTGTCCTTATTACACACTTTTTGCCCCTGCTATATCGTCCCGGCTGCGCTGTCGGGCCAGTGTCACCAGCCTGTGTCACCGGCCTGGCGCCACCGTCAGGTGGGCGGGCCGGCGGCGGCCCTGGGGCGGCGGCTGGCTCTCCTGCGCCCGCTGGCGTGGCAGTGTCATCAGAAGGCGCCGTGGGGCGTCCCGGGGGATCATCCGGGCTTCGGGCGCGGGCCTGGCAGGACGCGTCCTGGCAGGGCGTATCACGGCGTCCCGCGGCTCGGGAACCTGCCGTAGCCGACGGGGCAGCGCGAGCAGCGCGGTACGTGTCGCCCGTGCGCCCAGGCAGGCGGCGGTGTCCAGCAGCGGTGTGTCGGGCAGGCCGTAGAGGCGGCGGGCCCAGCCCGGCAGCATCCCGGCGGCGATCGCGCTCAGGGCGGACCACGCCGGGCGCGCGGGCGTGGTCCGCGACACCCACCGGGGCATGGGCGGCCGCAGGATGAACGAGATCATTTCGCGGGACTGCGGCGTCACCCGCAGGTGAGGACGCATCCGCGTGAAATAGTGGGCAACCGCGGCCTGGCTGTCCGGAACGTCCTCCGCCGGGATACCGATCAGCTCGGCGGCCCGCACCTGCTCGGCGAAGTAGGCGTCGGCCTGGCTGTCGGTGAGGCGCAGGCCGCATCGGCGGGCCGTCGAGAGGAAGGACTCGGCCTCGCTCACATGCACCCACAGCAGCAGTTCGGGATCGCCAGCCCGGTAGGGCCGGCCACTGGTGGGCTCGGTGCCACGGACACGCGTGTGCACGCGACGTACCCGTTCGGCGGCCTGCCGCGCCTGCGCGGTCGTCCCATAGGTGATCGTTTCGACGTAGGTGGCGGTACGCAGCAGGCGTCCCCACGGGTCGGCCCGGTAGGCGGAGTGCTGGGCGACGCCGGCCATGGCCAGCGGGTGCACGCCCTGCAGGAGCAGCGCGCGGATACCGGCGACGATCATGCTCGGATCGCCGTGCACCCGCCAGGTCACACTGGCCGGCCCGAACAGCCCGGCATCCGGTGCGGGGCCCGCGTCCGTGCCGCCGCTGTCGGCACCGCGGTTGCTGTCCGTGCCGCCGCCGCTGTCGGTGCCGTGGTCGTCGCTGGTGCCGCGGTTGCCGTCGGTATCGCTGTTGACGTTGGCGCCACTGCCCGTGCCGGCCGCCGGCCGCCACGGCGTGGATCGTGTCACGGCATCAGTGACTTCATGGGCTCGATGCCGTTGATCAATCACCTGAACATCCCCGTTTCTTACTCTCAGGAATCAAATAGAAACTAATGGTTGCACATTGACTACGATGGATGCATGCAGGGTGCGCTGCGTGTCTAGATTGTGATCAGATGGTGATGTAACGCGGGGCGATGCGCACATGCGCCGGTCCGAGCGGGTCGTTGCGCTGTCGCATGACCGGCGCCACGAACTAACGTGGCCCCATGAGCGTCGTGAAGATCAATGCACTGACCGTCCCGGCCGAGCTGCGGGCCACGCTGGAGCAGCGGTTCGCCGGCCGGGCCGGCATCGTGGAGGCCGCGGACGGTTTCGAGTGGTTCGAGCTGCTGCGGCCGGTGGAGGGCACCGACACCTACCTCGTCTACACGCGCTGGCGCAGCGAGGAGGACTTCCAGAAGTGGCAGGCGTCCAACGCCTTCCAGGCCGGGCACGCGCAGGCGGCGGCGGACGCCGCGGGTGCCCCGGCATCGGCCGGCCACCCCGGCGGCCACCCCGGCGGTGGCCACCCAGGGGCTGGCGCGCCGGCCGGTCACGGCGGACCTGCTGGTCACCCCGGGGCCGGTGCGCCGGCCGCGGCCGCGGCCACGCTGTGGTCGTTCGAGGTCGTCCAGTCGGCCGCGCCCAGGAACGACAAGGCGTAGGCCGCGTCCCGCTACCCGAAGCCTCCCCGTCCGTAGGTGGAAGCCGTCACCAGGACAGCGGTTTCCACCTACGGCTTCCGCGTCTGTAGGTGGAAACCGCTGTCCTGACGGAGGTTCTCACCTACACCCTGCCGGTGGCTGGCGTCCTCGATCTCGCCCACGAACTCCTCGACCACGTCCTCGAGGGCGATGACGCCGCGGGTCGTGCCGTTCGGCCCGGGTACCCGGCCGAGATGGCAGCCGCTGCGCTGCATCAGGCGCAGGACCTCGTCCAGCGGCAGGTCGGCGCGGACCTCGGCCATCGGCCGCAGCCTGCGTGGCGGCAGCGGCTCGTCGCGGGCGTCGCCATGGATACCGATGACGTCCTTGGCGTGCACGAAACCGACGACTACCGGGCCCGGCCCGGCCGGGGCGCCACCGCCGGCGGCGCGCACCGGGAAGCGGGAGAAGCCGGTCTCGGCGACCAGCTTCTCCAGCTCGGACGCGGTCACCGACCACGGGACGGTCACGATCTCCGAGACCGGGATCATGATGGTGCCGGCGGCCCGCTCGGACAGCTCCAGCGCGCCGGTCAGCAGCTCGTGCTCGGTGTCCTCCAGCAGGCCCTGCCGCCGGGATTCCGCGATCATCGCCGCGAGCTGGTCCGGGGTGTAGGCGGTGCTCAGCTCGTCCACCGGATGGACGCGGACGAGCCGGACACATCGGTTGGCGACGGCGTTGAGAAAGACGATCAGTGGGCGGGTCAGGCCGGCGAACCGGAGCAGCGGCGGCGCGAGCCAGCGGGCTGCCTGCTCGGGGCCGGCCAGCGCGATGTTCTTCGGCACCATCTCGCCGAGCACGATGTGCAGGCAGGCGACGATCAGGAGCGCGAGCGCGAACCCGATCGGGTGGTGGAAGCCGCTGGGGACGCCGAGCCGGTCCAGACCCCCCTCGATCAGGTGGGCGATCGTGGGCTCGGCCACCGCGCCGAGCCCGAGCGAGCAGATCGTGATGCCGAGCTGGGAGGCGGCGAGCATCAGCGACAGGTTCCCGATCGCGGTCAGGACGCTTCGGGCCTGCTGGTCGCCTTCGGCCGCGGACGGTTCCACCTGGTCGCGACGGACCGAGATGACGGCGAACTCGGCGCCGACGAAGAACGCGTTGCCGGCCAGCAGGAAGATCGCGCCGACCAGATAGAGCAGGGTCATCGCCGTGCCTGCCCGCCCGGGCCGTCGGTGCCGCCGGTGTCATCGGTGCCGCGCGGGCCATGCGGACCGTGCGGACCATGTGGGCTACGCGGACCCGGACCGTGCG
>NZ_CEVIVD010000085.1:0-2696 GCF_982290655.1 Protofrankia sp. CiP1_Cm_nod3 | reverse complement strand
CCGGGCGGGCGGCCCGTCAGCCGGACACGGCTGACGCGATGATGGTCCATCTCCTCGACGGTGAGCAGATGTCCTTCGACATCGACCTGGTCACCCGGCTGCGGGATGCGCCCGAGCCGGTGCAGGACGATGCCGGCGACGGTCTCGTACGGGCCGTCGGGCAGCCGGACACCGGTCAGGTCGGCGACCTCGTCCGGGCGGAGCAGGCCGGACAGCGACCAGCTCCCGTCCGGCCCGGCGGTGGCGTCGGGCCTCTCCGGCTGGTCGTACTCGTCCAGGACGTGGCCGACGAGCTCCTCGACGAGGTCCTCCAGGGTGACCACGCCGGCGGTGCCGCCGTACTCGTCGATGACCACGGCGATCTGAAGGCTGTGCCCGCGCAGGGTGGTGAGCAGATCGTCGCAGCTCAGCGATGCCGGCACCACCACCGGAGCGACCATGAGCCGGCTGACCGGTGTGCTGCCGCGCTCGGCCGGCGGCACACCGAAGGCGTCCTTGACGTGGACGACCCCGACGACGTCGTCGACGTCCCCGGGGACAGCCGGGACGCTTCCCGGGCCCGGCGGCTCGGCCGCGTGCCCTCCTCCTCCGGAGCCGGCGGCGCCTCGGCGGCTGGTGACGCCTGCGTGGCCGGTGACGCCTGCGTGGCCGGCGGTGGCGCGAGCGGAGCCCGGGTCCCTACCGGTACCCGAATCCCGCTGGGAGGCGGTGTCAGAGGTGCCACTGGTGCCACTGGTGTCAGGGGTGCCATCGGTGTCGGAGGCGCCGGCGCCAGGCGCGGCGGTGCCGGTGGGGCGCAGGACGGGGAAGCGGGAGTGGCCTGATTCCCCGGTGACCCGGAGCAGTTCCGTGACGCTGTCGTCGGCGTGCAGCGCGACCACCCGTATCCGCGGTGTCATGACGTCCTGGGCGGTGCGCTCGCGTAGCCGCAGGGATCTGCCCAGCAGGCTCGCGGTGTTGCCGGGCAGCGTGCCGTGCTCGGCCGACGAGCGCACCAGCCAGCCGAGCTCGGACGGCGACCTGGCCGATTGCAGCTGGCTTCGCGGCTCGATCCCCAGCGCGCGCAGCAGCCGGTTGGCGGACCCGTCGAGAAGCGTGATGACCGGCCGGCAGACGCTGGAGAAGAGCATCTGCGGCCCGGCGGCCCACTGGGCCGCGGCTACCGGCGCCGCGACCGCGATGTTCTTCGGGAAGAGCTCGCCGAAGACCATCTGGGCGACTGTCGCGATCAGCAGGGCGGCGGTCACCGCGACGGCATGGCCGACGCCGGCCGGCAGGCCGGTCGCGTCGATCGCGGGCAGCAGCAGGGAGGCGATCGCCGGCTCGGCGAGGTAGCCGAGCACCAGCGACGTCAGGGTGATGCCCAGCTGCGCGCCGGAAAGCTGGAACGACAGCGACCGGACGGCCCGCAGCACCCGGGCCGCGCGGTGGGAGCCGTCCCGCGCCGCCTGCTCGAGCCGGCTGTGGTCGACCGCCACAAAAGCGAATTCGGCGGTCACGAACAGCCCGTTGGCGGCGATGAGGGCGACGGCCAGCACCAGGCCGAGAATGTCACCGATCATTGCTGTGGCGGGGGCCGGCGCAGGCCACCGCGGTGCTCGGGCGATCGGGATCCCGCCGCGGGCTGCACTGTCGGGGCCGCCCGAGGCTCCCGCCCGGACGGTACTGGCGCGCCGCGTGCCATCCCCTCATCCTCACAGACCCCTCATCCTCACAGACCTCCGCCGTGCCGCCCAGAGGTTTCCCGGCCGGGGCCCGACGCCCGGCCGGGTGCGCCGGCAGGGACGTCCGGTGATGATCCGTACCGGATGAGTGTGCGTTCTTTTGTGATTTGTCCGAAATGGAGATCGAGTTTTTCAGGTGTCGGTGATGTTGTTGTGGCGTGGGGTGTTGTGGTTTTGCGCCGACGCTTGGAGACTGATCTGCATGGCTCGCGTCTTCGCCGTCGCAAACCAGAAGGGTGGCGTCGCCAAGACGACGTCCGTGACGAGCCTCGGCGCCGCGCTGAGCGAACTGGGATGCCGGGTCCTGCTCGTCGACCTCGATCCGCAGGCATGCCTGACGTTCTCCCTGGGCCTGGATCCGGACGTCATCGAGCTGTCCGTGCACGACGTGCTGCTGGGCCGGCTCAGCCCCGGCCTCGTGGTGCGACGGACCGAGGACGGCCCGGATCTGCTGCCGGCGACCATCGAGCTGGCCGGCTGCGAAGCCGTGCTGCTGTCCCGTACCGGCCGTGAGCACGCGCTGCGGCTCGCGCTCGCCGAGATCAGCGACAGCTACGACTTCATCCTGATCGACTGCCCCCCCTCGCTCGGGATCCTGACGATCAACGGGCTGACGGCGGCGAATGAGGTGATCATCCCGTTGCAGTGCGAGACCCTGTCGCACCGCGGTGTCGGGCAGCTGCTCGACACCGTCCACGACGTGCGGCGTCTGACCAATGCCGAGCTGCGGGTCCGCGGAGTGCTGCCGACCCTCTTCGAGGCCCGGACCACGCACGGCCGTGCCGTCCTGGCGGACGTCGCCGCCCGGTACGCGGTGGCGGTGCTCCAGCCACCCATCGCGCGGTCGGTCCGGTTCGCCGAGGCGCCGGTCTCCGGACGCTCGATCCTCACGACGGCGAAGCGTTCCAGAGGGGCGGAGGCATACCGGGCGCATGCCCGGGCGCTGCTGGCGGGCTCCGTCCCCGCGCCCGG
>NZ_CEVIVD010000084.1:22443-23034 GCF_982290655.1 Protofrankia sp. CiP1_Cm_nod3 | reverse complement strand
CCGCCGAGCCGTTCCGGCGGACCCGCCGCCGGCCCAGCCCAACCCCGCCGCTGCGGATCGGGATCGCCTGCGACACCTCCGGGTCCATGACCGCGTTCACCGGCCCGGCTGCCTCCACCGCCTGGATCTGCGCCCGTGCCGCCAGCCTCGTCCCCACCGACACGGCCACCGCCACCGTGCTCTTCGGCCGCTACGTCCACCCGCTGACCTGGCCCGGCCGCGCCCCGGCCCAGGTCACCGACTACCAGGCCGCCGGCTCCGACGAGGCGTTCACCCGGGCCGTCGACGCCCTCGATGCCGCCGTTGAACTCACCCGCCCCGGTGCCGCCCGCCTCCTCATCGTCCTCTCCGACGGGATGTTCTACGAGCAGGAACGCCGCACCGGCCAGCAGCGGATCGACCGGCTGGCCGCTGCCGGCTGCCGGGTGCTGTGGATCGCCCCGGCCGACCGCGCATACCCCATTAACAACGCCCAGACGATCGTCCTCACCGACCCGGCCACCACCATCGAGATCATCGCCCGGGCTGTCACCCGCACCCTGGCCACCACCGGCTGAACCCACCCGGCCCGGCCAGCAGCCCCACCCCGGC
>NZ_CEVIVD010000084.1:20973-21696 GCF_982290655.1 Protofrankia sp. CiP1_Cm_nod3 | reverse complement strand
CCCACCCGCCAGCCCCTGGTCGCATAATCCTGCGGCCAGCCGCCTTACCACCGGCTTGCGGAAACGACACACGACCAGCCAGGAATATGCCCGGCCCGCGCATAAAAAAATTGCCCGCCCGGACCGGTCGAGTTACAGTGCCAGCGGCATCACACCATGCACGTTCCGCGATGACCGGCGCCTTCTCTTCCCGTCGGACCGTCCGCGGAAAAAGCAGCCCGCCCAGGGTGAAAAGGAGAACGCGCAACATGATGAACTCTGCCCCACCCCCGGCAACGTCCACGCTCATCGAGCTGGTGAAAGACGCGGGCTTTCGCGTCCGGGACGCACACACCTATGTGCAGGGAAAGATAGCCGTGACCATCGACGGGTCCGTGACCGTCGCCCGGTATACCGACCCGGCCGGCCGGCTGCTGGACTGGTCGGCCCGCTTCGCCCCGGGCACCCCCCTGCCCCTGATCAGCGCCACGATCCGCTACGCCGGCGTCCCCGTGCCATGCCTCGACGCGGACCTCGCCGTCTGGCGGATATGGGACGGCCAGCGACTGACCGCCACCGGGCTGCACCGCCACGAGGCCCAGCAGATCCTCGACCGGACCGCCGACAGGTACCCGAACACCTACGCCGAGCACCCCATCACCGGCGAGGAACTCGTCCCCGCCCCGGCGGCGTCACCCCCCACCGGTCCCTGACCGAAGACCCGGTCACCTGTTCCCACCCCCA
>NZ_CEVIVD010000084.1:4090-20936 GCF_982290655.1 Protofrankia sp. CiP1_Cm_nod3 | reverse complement strand
CCACCGGTCCCTGACCGAAGACCCGGTCACTGTTCCCACCCCCAGCCGCGACCGCAGACCGCCACGAGGACGACAACGACCCTCGGCACCGGACCCCCGGCGGGCCGGTCACGCCGGCCCGGACGCGGCCACCGGGTGCCCGTACGGCCTCCGGCTCACCGGGACATCTCCCGGCCGCGATACCGGGCCGGGACAACGCCCGGGAATCGGTGCAGCCCCCACTCGTGATCACAATGGGAAGCGAGCACGCACACACGGATACCGACCGAACCGCAAGACCACGCGACAACAGGCTCACGGAAAAGGGCCGCGGAAAAACAGGTTCGGCGCAATTGTTACACCGCCAGCCGTCAAGCCGCCATTTTTCGCAAGAAAACGACTCGAACGGAAAGATGCTACTCATGGACATCTCTACCGTCGATCACCGTGTGATTGTTTGGCCGCGGGACGCCGTCGACTATCTGGATAACCCCGTGCTGAACGCATGGGACGTCATCCCGTATTTCCCGGGCGGATGCCCGGCGGCGGCTCCCCGCGGATGGCCCGATGGGCGACAGCCCTACGACGGCCCGCACAGCACGACCGTGTGCCCGACGTGCCTCGGCTCCTGGCTAGCCGATCATGTCGTGTCCGACCCGGTCCAGGCACCAGCCGGCACACCCCTGACACTCACGTTCACCTGGACCGCCGAATACACGTCCACCACGGCATCACCCACGGCCGGCTGACTCCCCGGCCACCCCGTCGCTGCGTACCCACCGCCACCCCATCCGGACCCGCGCCGTACCAGCCCGGTCCCGGCCGGTGCGGCTGCCGCAGGCTCACCCGGTGCACCGCGCCCGCCGGGACATCCGTCCCACCAGCAGACCCGGCTCCGTCCAGGGCGGATCATGTGGCGCTCAGCTTCGGTGGAGCAGCGTGGCCAACGCGCGCAGGTCGGTGACCGGCTCGAGCGTCAGGCCGGCGGGGGTGGTGATGCCCGGGTCGTAGCCGGCGGGGATGACCACCCGCCGCAGGCCGTGATCGTGCAGTGCCCGCAGGAGGTCCGGCAGGTGGTGGACCGGTCGGACGGTGCCGTCGAGGCCGATCTCGCCGACGAACCCGCGGCCGAGTAGGCCGGTGACGGGTACCTGCCGGGCGGCGGCGAGCACGGCCGCGGCCAGCGGGAGATCGCATGCTGTGCCGGGCGCGGCCGGCCCGGGCGGGTCCACGGTGGTGGGCTGGGCGTTCCAGGTGACGGTCATGTCCAGGTCGGGGAAGGGCAGGCCCGCGTTGAGGAGTCCGGCGCGGATCCGGTCGCGGGTGGGCCTGCCGTCCGCGGGGATGACGAGCCGGGTGTCCCCGCGGGTCGCCGTCAGCCGCAGCCGTACCGGTCGGGGCGGACCCGGGTGGCCCGTGGCCCCGCAGGCGTCCACGGCGGTGACGAACCGGTGCAGCTCGGGCAGGCAGCCGGGGAGGGTCCACACCGCGCGGGCGCCGAGCGCCTTCGCCCGGCGGCGCAGGTCCCGTCCGTCGGCGCCGGTGGGCATGCCGGTGGTGACGAGGAAGACCGGCACGCCGGGCAGGTCGATCCGGCCTATCCGGCGGATCCTGGCGTCGGTGGCAAGGTCGGCGCCGACGAACAGACTGTCCCCGGGGGTGAGGACCTGCTGTGCGTTCAACAGGGGGATGTCCGCCGCCGCGAACGCGTCCAGGATGGTCGGGTCCGCGGTGGCACCGATGCGCTTCATGCCGTCGCTCCGTCCGCTGCGAGGGGGGGTGGCGGTGCCGGGGTGGACGGGTCCAGCGCGTCGAGGATGTCCTGGCTGGTGGTGGCCAGCCGGGTGTGTGGCTGGGCGCGCAGGAGCCGGTGGCAGCCGGCGCTGGTCGCGGATGTGACCGGGCCGGGTACGGCCATCACCGGCTGGCCCAGCAGCCTGGCGGTGCGCGCGGCCAGCAGCACCTCCGAGCGCGGCCCCGCTTCGACGATGACGACGCCGCGGGCGAGGCCGGCCAGTAGCCGCTGCCGGTCGAGGAACCGTCCCCGGCGGGACGGGCCGGCGGGCGGGCCGACGCAGACCACCACACCACGGCTCTCGACGTCGGCGGGCAGGAGCCGGTGGTTGCGCCGGTCGCCGGCGACGGCGGTCACGGCGACGGCGGGGGTGGGGGCCGCCGCGGTGAGCGCGGCCGTGCCGATGCCGTATCCGCCGGCGGCGATGATGCTCCAGTCGCGGCCGGCCAGGTCGTCGGCGAACTGCCCGGCGACGTGGTCGCCGTAGCGGGTGGAGCCAGAGCTACCGGCGATCGTCACGGCATGGCTGGTCAGGGACGCGAGATAACCCTGGCCGCAGACCCACAGCGCCACCGGGGCGTGGGCGGTCTCGTCGGTACCGATGGTGTCCAGCGCGTCCAGCGCCGAGGGCCATGCGTCGTCCCCGGGGCAGGCCAGCCGCCACCCCGCACGGGTGTGCTCGGTCAGCACCGCGCCGGGGTCGACCGTGGGGAAACGGGCCGTCAGGTCGGCCCACACGGCGACCGGCCCCCGGTCACGGACCGCGCGGCATACCCGCGCGTCCGGGTCGATCATGGACACGGCGGCCCGGGCGAGACGTTCAGGGTCGGCAGGCATCGGAAGGATCCCTTCGACGGAGGAGCGGCACAGGTCGATGGAAGAGCGGCACAGGCGGCTGGCGGATACCCCGGACGCCGCCCCGCGCATGGCCGTACGGGGCGGACCGGGCGGAATCCACCCGACGTGTGCTGTCGCGGCGGCGTGGGGCTGTGCGGGTGCGCTACGTCCTGGGTGGGCAGCGGCCGGTGATGTCGCGGCGGTGCGGGGGCGTCCCTGGCCGACGGGCGGGCAGCCGGGGACGGTCCCGAGGGGCACGGGGCCGGCGGGTTTTACGCGGCCTGGTAGCGGCGGGGCTTATCGGCCACGAGCCGGGCCTCGCCCGCCGTCATCAGGATGCCCAGGGCGTTACCGACCGCACCGGACGACCGGTTCAGTTCACGGGTGATCTCCAGAAGGGTGAACGTCTCCTCCGGGTTGTCGCGCAGAAACCCGATCACGGCCTGGGTGAGCTCGCCGGGGCGCATCCGCGGCTGCCCGTCGCTGTTCGTCCGCGGTCCGGTGACCCGCTGGCCGCGGTCCCGCACCACCTGACTTGGCTGCGCCACCCGACCCGGCCGCAACGGGCACCGCGCGCTCGAGCACACCTGGGCGCAGGCCGCGACCAGCCGCACCGCGTCCGCGACGGCCGCGGCCAGCCTTGCCGTCTCCTCCTCCGACGGCGCCCCGGTGGCCGGTGTCGTCTCCTGACCGCCGGCGGGGGCCTCGGCCGGTGGCACCCCGCTGTCCGGGTCGCCCTCCCTGCCCGGGTCCCCGGGCGGCAGGTCGGTGGCAGCCGGCTGCCCGGCCGCGGCGGTGTCCTCCCTGCCGTCCGCGTCCGTGGCCGTCACCGGATCCCCGTCCTCCTGTAGGGACGTGGCGGCGGGAACGGCCGTGTCCCCGTCCGTGGTTGTCTCCGCGCCCTCTGCTGCCGCTGCGGACGGTGTGGCGGCTGGCGGGGGTGGCGGGCTGCCGGCGTCCGCCGCGCTGGGCGTCGTGTCCCGGGCCGGCGTCGGGTCAGCGGCGGCCGGCAGGTCCTCGCTGGCGTCGTGTCCCGGGCCGGCGGGGTTGTCGTCGCTGTCCGACGGGGATGTCGGGTCGTCCGCGGCCGGCGGGTCCGTGTCGGCGTCGTCGCCGCTGCCGGTGACGTTTACGGGGTCGCCGCTGCCGGTGGCGTTCACGGGGGCCGCCGTGGCGGGGACGACGTCCGCCACGGGGACGGGTGCGGGCATGTCGGGGTCGTCCGCGGGTGTCGCGGGCGGGTGGACGGCGGCCCACCGCTCGGGGGCGCCCCTGCCCGCGTGGGTGTCCCGCGCGCGGCGCGCCCGGCCGGCGGCCTCCCATGCGGTCAACGCCGCGGCGGCGCTGGACCGGCTAACTCCGGCCGCCGTGGCCAGCGCGGCCACGGTCACCGGCGTGTCCGTGGCGACGAGCGCCGCCCACACGCTGTCCTTCGCGGACCTTTTCCGTTCCCCCGTGGGAATACCCTCGGCTGCCGTCATGGCACATTCTCCTCTCGATCGGTGCGCGGATTGTTTCCGCGTCGGCGCTTCAGAAGTACCTCCGAACGACCGGATTCAGCCAGCCCCTATCGAATGTGATGCAGGTCTCTTCGCCGGTTTCATGACTCTTTCCGGGAACGGCTTGTCACACCCAAAACGATCAAGTTATTGTCCACACGTCAGACCCGTATTTTCCGCACCCGGTCCACCGCCGCCCGAAAACGCCGGTGCGCGTCCTCTTCAGCGGCCGAGAAAAGGATGGGACACACGCGGAAGGGAAGTGGTGAAGATATGGCCGACCGGCTGGTGGAATCCGCCGTACAGCTCCACCCCGAGCAGGTGTTCGGGCTGTTGACCGACAGTCTCACCCAGGTATGTGCGTTCCTGACCCGGGTGGGGTTCGCGCCGGCCCAGCCGGCCTGGCCGCCCGGCCCGTTGGCCGACCCGGCGGCGCACCGCACCGCCCGCGCGCAGGTCGCCGCCGCCGCCCGCTGGCTGGAAGACGGCGGGAGCGGCGTCCACCGGATGGAAGACGCCCTGCACGCCTTCTGCGCACGGGCGTGGCTGGACCTGTCCACCCACGCCCTCTACCACCTCGACGGACACCCCCACGTCGACCCGGCCGTGCTGACCCGCGACGTCCGCCGCATCACCGGGTTCATCCACTTCTGGTCGGTGCCGCACGTGCTGCCGGGCGGGCTGACCATCGACTACCGCCACCCCCGCCGCTTGTCCACCCCGTCCCGACAGGAAGGTGCTCCCGCTATGTCCCTCTCCCCGACACCGGCGTCCGACGACGCGCAGAGCACATACAGCGATCTTGTTGATGTTCTCCGCCACGCCGGGTTCACCCGCGCCGACCCGCCGGTCACATTCACCCATGGGCAGGTCACGGTCGCCATCGACCACACCCGCTGTGCCACCATCACCTGCCGACCCCCGACACAGACCGCGTGGGAGGCGCGGTTCTCCCCGGACACCCCGCAGGTCCTCCTCATCTCCGCGCTACGGGTCGCCGGTGTCACCCTTCCCTGATCGGGCACCGGCCCGCGCATTCCACGCACCCGAATACCGTCCCGCTCGCTCAAGGGGCCATGAGCGTCGCCGAAGACTGGTCAGCAGCACGCGGCCTGGGAGTCAGATTGTGACACCGTCCTCACCGTCGGCGCTTTGCCCCGGACAGGCGCGCTTCGGGGATCGGGGATGACCGACGGATGCCGGGGCAATAGCCGCAGCACGCGGTCGGGCGGCGTCCCACCGTGCGGCGCCTGGATCTCGGTGAGGCTGCCCGCCTGCGGGCACCTCGATGACTAGGAGCGCGGCGTGCGCGTGAGCTTTGCCCCGACCGTCGGTGATAAGCGAAGTCGCGACGAGGCACCTAACGGGAGTAAGGGGTCGCCTTGGCCCCTATGAGTTGGCGGACGAGGGCACCGAGGACGCTGCTGGGATCGCGGAGCATGTCGGCGTGGCGGATCGTGATGGTGCGATCGGCGGGCGCAGCGGTTTCAACGGCACCGACGAAGAGTTCCTGGGCGCTCGGGGCATCCAGCAGGCGACCGGCCATCGCGAACTCGAAGTGGTTGCGCACCATGGAGTCGGCGGTCTCATGTTGGTCGCGGATGAGGTGAATGTACTTGACCTTGGTGCCCCAGTGTTGTTCCAGTCGGGAGATACGGAAAGAGCTGAAGGGAGACTTGACCAGGAGCGAGTCGCGGCCGAAATGAGCGAGGTGGGCGCTGGCTGCGGCGTCGAGGATGTCGGGGTCCCCTGTTTCCGGCTGGTGACCGATGTCGTAGGTGTGGCATCGGATGTGACGGTAGACGGGCATGGCTCGGTGCCAGATGTCCTCGGCTTCGCCGGGCATGACCAGGGTGGGGATGATGCGGGTCTTCTTGTTGTCGACTGCGAGGATCGTGCTCTCGTCCAGGGTGGTGAAGGGGTGTCGGCCGGGGTGGCGGAGGTTGCGGACTGGCCAGGCCCAGCAGGACGCGGTGGTGAAGTAGGCGAACTTGCCGGTGGCGGCGAGCAGGTTGAACAGGTGGCTGGTTCCCGATCGCGGGGCGCCGACGATGACCACGATGTTCTCGGGCGGTACGCCGGAGGTGAAGTGCTGCCACCTGTCGGGGGAACGCTGGTGTAGAGCGGCCTCGACGTCCACGTTCTCCGCCGCGGCGGCGCGTTCCGGGAAGGTGCCGAGGGATCCGGCTTCCCGGATGCCGGCCAGGCAGGCGTGGACGGTGTCCATGGTGGCCGGCTTCGGTGGTTGCCCGGCCAGGTACCGCTCTTCAAGTGCCTCGGCGAGGACGTACCAGCGCCGGTCGTTGGTGAACCTGTAGCTTCGGGTGCGGAACAGGGCCAGGTCACGGCCGGTTCGGTCGGGGGCGTGTAGTTGTTCTCGCAGTCCTGTTCCTGGAGTCATGGCTCCTCCCGCAGTTGGCGGAGTGTGGCGCGGCCGGCCGTCGCGAGCTCTGGGTCTGCTTTCTCGTGGCCTCGGGTGATCGCAGTCAGGGCGTCGAGCGCACCCAGGTGCCAGATGAGCTGGTCGTCGGCTGGGGTGAGCGGACGTCCGTAGCCATCGAGGAACGCGTCCCGCAGAGCGGGCCGGTCTGGCCAGATGCGGAACCGGAGGCGGACGAGGTCCCTGGCGGGGAGATCGACGCGCGCGTGCTCGAAGTCGACGAGCGAGACATCGCCGGACGTGTTGACGAGCCAGTTGTGCGGCTGGAAGTCCAGATGGCAGGGGACGCCACGCGGGACCCTCATCAGGCTGAGGGCCGCGAGGTGGGTCTCGATGGTCCTGGCGTCGGCGGGCGGCAGCAGCGTCGCGGCTCGGCCGGTCCAGTGGCGGGCCCGGTCTCGGAGCCAGCTATGAAACCCGGTCAGGTCTCGCGGGGTCTCGGCGTCATGGAAACGGCGCAGCAGTGCTCCGGCCTGCCGGTGCACGGAGGGCGTGAGGTCGCCGGAGCATGGGCTGCCGGGCAGCGCCGAAGTAATGATCGTCATTGTCTGGTTGTCCACGTCGACGAGCCTGGGCGCGGATAGGTCGAGCGTCCTGGTCCAGCACCGGTAGGCGTGTACCTCCCGTTCGTGCGCGGGCCTGTTCAGGTGTTGCTTGACCACGAACTCCTCGCCGGAGGCGATGGCGACCCGTGCGACGGCTGGCGCGAGGACAGCAGTCACCTTGCAAGGACCCAGTAGCCGGGTCGCGGCTTCATGGAGAACAAGCTGGGTGGTCACGGCGTGCCCGTCAGGTGCCGGGTGTCGTTGAGGGCGGCGAGGATCCAGAGTTCCTGGCCGAGGCGGTTGCGGTGCATGTGCCAGCGGGTGAGGGCCGCGTGGCTGGTCTCGAACCCGATCCGTGTGCAGAAGCCGGGTGCCAGGCTGAGGAATAGCAGGGCGGCTGCGTCGGTCGTCTCGCCGTGTCCGGCGAGGAGGATGCGCTGCCCGTGGTGGCGGTGGACGACGGCGGCCAAGGCGGCGCTGGCGCGGGTTAAGTACTGGTTCCATGTCTCCGCGCCGAGCGCGTAGGGCCGGTCGGGATCGGACTGTGGGGGCCCGCCGAAGGCCGTCTTGATCTCGTCCCAGGGACGGCCGTCCGCGTCGCCGTGGTGCGGGCCGGTGAGGTCTCGTTCCACGTGGATGGGCAGATCGAGCGCGTCGGAGAGGATGCCCGCTGATTCCTGGGTGCGGCGCCGGGAGGTCGTGTACAGCACGTCGCAGGGCTCCTCGGCGCGCAGTCGGCGGGCGAGCAGTTCCACCTGCTGTCGCCCACGCTTGGTCAGGCCGGTGCAGGCGCGATCGCCGCCCGCGATCCGGGCGACGTTGCAGTGGGCCTCGCCATGTCGGGTGAGGATGAGAGTGGTGATCACGGCCATGTGCGGTCTCCTGGCGGGCATGCGGCTGGCCGGGTCTGGTCCCAGCGGTAGGGGTAGCGCCCGTCCGCGGCGTACCGGCTGGTGAGGATGTGGTGTATCTCCGCCCAGCTCATCAGCTCTTCCCATGTGACGCGGGGCAGGGCTTGGCGGTGCCGGGCGGCGGCTGTGTTGTAGACGCCGAGCGCGGCAGCGATTTCCGCGGCGGGAATGGGGCCGTGCGTCGTGGCAAGGGTGACGACGAGTTTGGCGAGGTCATAGCCGAACGGGGCGAGGGTCAGGTCGTCGAAGTCGATCGTCACCGGGTCCCCGGCTGGGGTGACGATGAAGTTCCTCGGGTTGGCGTCCTTGTAGAACGTTGCTGGGCCATCTGCGCCCATGATCAGGTTTTGTGCCTGGTGGGTGGTCAGCTGGGTGCCGATAACCCGACCCGCCCCCAGCTCCCGGGCCACGGCGTCCATCCGCCTGCTCGGGAAGCCGGGCAATGTGTGGCCGGCCCGTGTCCGGTATGGCCTGCGTAGCCGTGCCTGGTGCAGCTCCCTGTCGAAGGCCGCGCCGTGCATGTCACCCAGGTAAGTAGCGAGCACGTGTAGGTCCTTCGGGATGGCGTGGTGGCCCTCGACGTACTCGAAGCGCAGGTGCTCCCCATCCAAGATCGGCAGGAGTCGGGGCAGACGGACGTGGGGTCTCATGCCGCCTAGCCAGGCGTAGTTGTCTAGGGCGCGCAGCCGGGTGGCCTGGTCCGAATAGTGCTTGAGGTAGTGCGCGCTCATGGTGTCGCCGCCGCTTGCACGGCAACCAGGTAGGTGACGACTGATGTCATCGTGAAGGGCTCGTCGGGCAGCCGGCGGCGCAGCTCGGCGGCAAGAACGGCTGGGTCGCTGGTGAGGCAGGCAGGCAGCCCGTACTTCGGTGAGGTTGCCAGGTATTCGGCGATGTCGGCGAGGGTGGGGAAGACGAACGTGTGGTTGTGGTTGATGACCTGTCGGATCTCGAGGCTCGTGGCGGCGAGGTGCGCGATATTCGCGCTGTGGGCGGTTTCGTACAGGCTTGGCCGGCTGGGTGCATCAGGTACCAACCCCGATGCCGCCATCAATCGGTCGAGTTCCTGGTAGCTGTCCACCGACTTCACCGCGATGATCGTTGTCCCGTCCGGCGCGAGGCAGCGCGCGATCTCGGCGATGACCCGCTCGGGTGAGGGCGAGTGGTAGAGGCAGAACGCGGCGACGGCCAAGTTGCAGGCCCCGTCCCCGAGCGGGAGCCGGTGGAAGTCCGCGCGGGCCGCGCCCGCCCCGGCCCCGGCGGGAAGCCGGCTCCTAACGGTGACCAGAAGGGCCGCCGACAGGTCGATCGCGACGATCCGCGCTCGTGGGAGCCGCGCAGCGAGTAGGCAGGTGGTCGTGCCCCGCCCGCAACCGATGTCCGCGATCACCGGTGCGCCCGACGGGACAGCCGCCGCCGCGAGGTCGGCGATGACCTCGGCGGCGTGCCGCCCGCTGGCGCGGGCGCGGTGCAGGGCGCCGGTCCGGCGGCCGATCCGGTCTGCCGACGCGTACAGCGGGCCGCGGACCTGCCCGATGTCGGTGAAGGGGCTAGTCGCGTTCCTCATCGTCGGTGACTGCCCTGGCCGCGGAGGGAAGCGGCACCAGGGCGAGGTAGCGGCGCGCGGCACGGCGGCTGCGCAGGATGACGACCTGGGCATCCTCGGCGTGTTCGGCGATCAGGGTCCGGACGCGGGGAGCCATCGTTCGCCGGTAGCTGATGATGTAGCGGACGAAGTCCCAGGTGATCCGGTCGTAGACGCCGATCGTCTGGTGCTGGCCGCCGCCGTGCCGGAGCCGCCGTTGCAGGATTCCCCATAGGCAGGTCCAGCCGGACAGGTCCAGGAAGATGACCGTGTCGGCGGTCTGAAGCCTGATGGGCAGACTGGAGGCATAGTTGCCGTCGATGATCCACCGGGGTGCGGTGACGAGGTCGCGCTGCAGGTCCGCGAACGTGTCCTTGTCGAGCGGCTTCCAGCCGGCGTCGTAGTACAGGGCGTCCAGATGCACGGGCGCGATGCCGAGCGCGGCGCCGAGCGCGCGGGCTAGGTGGGACTTCCCGCTCCCCCCGCAGCCCATGATGGCGATCCGGTCCACAGCCTCTGACCCTAATGACGAGCAGCCGGCAGTCGAGGGGACGGACAGGCGGAATTGTCATCGGTGAGTCTCTCCAGGATGCGGTCGATGGTGACCAGTTGGCGGGAGAGCCGGAAGATGTCGAGCATCCCGACGCACTCGGCGATGAGGGCCGGGTGCCTGGCCGTTCCCGCGATGCCCTGCAACTCGCGGATCCGACCGAGCACAGCGTCGCCCGTCGCCGCGTGGAGTGCCGGGGGCGTGAAGGCCGCGGCGTACGGAAGCACGGCGGGTGTAATAGGCAGGCAGCCAGCAAGGACTGACTCAAATAGGCGCTGTGTCATCTGGCCCGCGCGTGCGTAGCGGTCGGGCAGCAGCAGGACCGTGGCCAGCGCCGACTCGTACAGTTCCCGCACCTCGGGGAAGGCGCAGCGGCCAGTGAAGTCCACGTGCGGCCAGTCGGCGGTGCGCGTCCACTTCCCGGCTACCCGATGCGGGACGCGTGCGGCGGCGCGTGCGAAGTACTCGCTGAACGCCTCGTCGCGGTCGTACTGGTTGCCGACGTAGACCAGCGGCAGGCGTCGGGGCAGCGCCGCCAAGGTGGCGGGGTCGGCGTTGTCGAGTGCTGTGTCGGTGACGGGGAATAGGAGGCTTTCCGCGCCAGGGCTGGGCCGTAGAGCAGCCTCGCATGTCGTGACGTTTGGCAGCGATCGCAGCGGCGAGTTGGCCGTCATCTGCAGGTCCTTGTCCCAGATGATCGTCGGGACCTTGCGCCAGGCCGTGTAGTGCGCGACGAGTTGGTCTTGGCGGTGCAGGTCGCAGGTGTGCCCCGGGCTGCCGCAGGTCGTCGTGTTACGGTCGGGCACCGGCCAGCGCCATTCCAGGAACAGCGCGTCGATGGCGGGTAGCCCGTTGTCCCAGAGGTAGCGGTCGCGCAGGTCGTCGCCCGCCTCGTGCAGGTCGCGGTCGCGCTGGAGGAAGACGACCTCGTGCCCGCGGGAGAGCAGTCCGTCGATGAGGGGGCGGCGATGGCTCCGACCGCCGTCGGGGGTGTCGGCGATACCGGGGCCGAGGAACCCCCAGAAGCTGTAGCCGATTCTCACGTCGTCACCCACCAGCCGCCGTCGAGCAGCAGTCCATCCATGCCGCTGGACGCCAGGCACTCGATGGCCATCTGTGGCGTGCCGCTGATCGGCTTGCCCTTCACGTTGAGTGAGGTGTTGATCAGCATGGGGACACCGGTCAGGGCGCTGAAGTGGGCGAGCACGTCCGCCAGGAACGGGTTGTCCTCCCGTGTCAGGGTCTGCACGCGGGCGGTCCCGTTGGCGTGAACGACGGCGGGAACCCGGTCCCGGGCAAGCCTGGTGACGGGCACGGCGATCGACATGTACGGGCTTGCCTGGCCGAGGCAGAAGTACTCGGCTGCGTGCTCGGCCAGGACCACCGGGGCGAACGGGCGGAACGGTTCGCGGAACTTCACTGCCGCGTTCAACCGCTCGGCGATGTTCGGGATGAGCGGCGAGGCGAGGATCGAACGATTGCCCAGTGCCCGCGGCCCTGCCTCGAGCCTGCCCTGAAACAGCCCGGCGATCTTGCCTGCCGCCAGTTGTTTGGCTAGGAAGCGGGCCGGGTCATCGACCTGCTGTGTGGTCAGCCCCGGCGCTGGCGCCTGCGGCGATGTGAAGTCCGCGTAGGAAGGACCGAGATAGCAGGAGCGGACCAGGCCACCGGGAACGGCGCCGGCGACCTCCCGGTAGGCGGCCAGCGCGGCACCGACCGGTGTGCCCGAGTCGCCAGGAGCAGGGGGCACGTAGACCTCGTCCCACCGCCCGCTTTGGAGGATCTTGCCGATCCCGACGCAGTTCATCGCGACACCGCCGCCCAGGCAGAGCCGCCGCGCCCCGGTCACCGCCTGCGCGCGGTTGGCCAGGTGGACCATGACCTGTTCGGTGCGCTCCTGCAGAGCCGCAGCGACGTCCGCATGCACTTGGGTCACTGCCTCGTCGGGGCCGCGCGGGGGGCAGGTGGCAGCGGCGAAGGCGGGGGTGACGCGCGGCCAGCCGTGCCGAAGCACCCGCAGCGGAAACAGGCTGGGATCGAGTGCGAACGCGGTCGGTGTCAGCCGGATCGCGCGGGCGAACAGGTCGCGGAAGCGTGCCGGGTCGCCGGTCGCGGCCAGGGCCATGACGGTGCCCTCCTCGTCACCGCGACGCCAGCCGAGGTGCGCTGTGACGGCTCCGTAGGCGTAGCCGAGCGACGCAGGGTCCCGGACCGATTTCCTGATCTGGTACCGGATGTCGCCGGCCGGGAGGGCGATGCCGGAGCCAATGGAGGTTGTGGCGGTCTCGCCGAGGCTGTCGATGATGAGGACCGCGGCCTCGCGGAACCCCGATGCGGCGAACGCGTACATGCCGTGCGCCACGTGATGCGGGACAGGGCGCACCCGGGCGTTCGGGAAGAGGCTCCCCAGGGTACGCACACGGTGCCGGTACCGGTGGTGGATGACGGCGAGACTCGCGGCGCGGGCCAGGGCGCGCGGGCGGGTAGCGGGCCGCATCAGGTGGCTGGGGGTGTCCACGAGCCCGGCCAGGTACCGCGCTCCGGCGAAGTTGTAGGCGACGATGTCGACATCGGCCGGGGTCAGGCCCGCGTCATCGAGCAGCCACCGTACGGCGCCAGCGGGGTACGCACGAGTGTGCTTGACACCGGAGAGCCGCTCTTCCTCGGCCATCCCGGTGAGCCGCCCGCCGACGACGAGGGCTGCGGCCGAGTCGTGGGTGAAGGAGCACAGGCCGAGCACGGCCAGCTGGTTGTTTGTCCTCATCGGCGGGGCTCCTGCGCGATGTGGCGGGCCCGGTCGGCGCGCTGATACCAGCGGCGCAGCGCGGTGGCCAGCGGGCCGTCATGGCCGGCCGCTAGAGCGCCGGCCCCTGCCAGGTCCCCGCCCTTGCGCGCCCGGTAGCTGGCAAGCACGCACGCGAACTCCGCCAGACCCGGGCCGGCCAGCGCCGTACCCGCGATGACCTGGGCGAGTACGTCGTCGAGCGTTTGCCACGGGACGGCCAGAGGCGTCATCTGCGGGCCCGGGTCCGCATCCGCGGGGATCTGCTGCGCCTTGGGCATGTCGTGGGCGTATAGGTGGAGCGAGTCGATACTGAGCCGGTAGCTGCCCAGGCCCGTGCCGAGCCATCCGGCGAGGAGTTCCTGCAGGATGGTGGCGGTGAAGATGTCGTAGCAGAAGCCGAGCCACAGGTCCTGGCTGCGCATCGTGGTGTGCATGTGGAGAAGACCGTCACGCAAGAAGAACCGGTAGCCGAGCGTGCATGGGACGTCCTTGTAGCCGCGTGCGTCGGCCGCGGGGTCATACAGCTGGATGACGGCGCGCCTGGTCTCGGGGTCGTCGGTCAGGGCCTGCCGGGCCAGGGCGAGTTGGTCGGTGGTGCCGTGCCACCGGCGCATCCGCGGCCCGTAGGCTCCCATCAGGCGGCCGTCATCGGCGTAGTCGGTCAGCCGCTCGTTGTACAGGTAGATCCACGGGTCGTCCGAGCCGGACACGATCCACATCGCCTCGGCGACGGCGAACGCCGGATTGATCACCCGTGCCGGGGGCACGTCCACCAACCTGCGGCGCGGGTCGGTCAGCGTCAGGCTCGCGCCGAGCACCTCGAGCGTCGGCATGCCGCGCGGCGCGACCGGCTGCCCGACAGCCAGGACCGCGTGGCAGGCGCGGGCGAACAGTTCGCTGGCCGAGCCGGCGGCGAGCGCGAGCGTCATCTGACCGCCTCCGTCATCGCCAGGGCCGCAGGACGGTCCTTTCCGGCAATCCACTCCCACTGCCGGCGCAGCCCCTCCTCGAGGTCCACCTGCGGCTGGTAGCCGAGCAGTTCCGTGGCCTTGGTCAGGTCGGCGGTCGTCGCCTCGACGTCCCCGGGCTGCGCAACCCGCCGCTGCGCGGGTACGTCGGTGTCCACGAACCGGCTGATGGCCCTGCGTGCCGCCGACAGCGGCACGCTGCGCCCGGAGGCAACATTGACGACCTCGGCCCGCGCGTCCGTGGTCGCGGCGGCGATCGTGGCGGCGACGACGTCCGAGACGTAGGTGAAGTCGCGCCGCTGCGCGCCTGTCCCGTACAGCGACATCGTCCGCCCCGACACCGCGGCGCGCATGATCCGGCTGAACGCCATGTCGGGCCGCTGCCGGGGTCCGTAGACGCTGAAGTACCGCAGCGCGATGACGCTCGTCGCCACGTGCCGCTGGCGCGCGTATGCGAGGCACAGCCGCTCGGCTGCGAGCTTCGACACCCCGTACGGCGACAGCGGCAGCAGTTGGTCGTCCTCCCGCGATGGCTTGCCGCCGCCCTGACCGTAGACGCTCGACGATGACGCGAACACCAGGCGGGGCACGTCCGCGGCGGCGCATGCCTCAAGCAACCGTTGGGTGCCCAGGACGTTGCAGGACAGGTAGTCACCGAACCGATCCCCCCACGACCTCCGCACACCCGCGAGAGCGGCGAGATGGAAGACGGCATGGACGCCCTCGGAAAGGATCATTAGATCACTGACAGTGACGTCTGCTCGCACGAACTGGAAGCGGGGATCGCCGGTAAGGACCGCCAGGTTCTCGCCGGCGACCGGGTCGCTGGCCGCGGACCTGCTGTCCAGGCCCGTTACGGACCAGCCCTGGCGCAGCAATGCGGCCGCGAGGTGCGAGCCGATGAAGCCGGCCACGCCTGTGATCAGCGCCTTTTCCATGCCACCTTCCGCGACGCTCCCGGGCGGCCCTCTGACTGCCCGCTCCGTTGTGAATGGGCAGGGACCTGGAGTAATTGGCACCAGGTGACCTTTCCTGCCGGGCTGCTCGTCGGGTACCAGCCCCAGCCCGCGCTCAGGACGCTGACCAGGAACAGGCCGCGGCCGTTCTCCCCGTCGAGCGGTGGCACCTCCGCCTCCCACTCGCCCGGCGTGGGCGCGCACGGGCTACTGTCCCAGACCTTGATCGTGAGCAGGGTTTCGCTCGCAGACAGGACCAGCGAGACCGGTTGGCCGCCTCCGGTAGACCAGACGGCCTCCAGACTGTTGGTGACCAGTTCGGAAATGAGCAGTTCGGCTGTTTCGCTGTCTACGTAAACGTTCCACTCCCGCAGGACCTCGCGGGCCTCGCGGCGGGCGCGCGTGACCGCGGAGGGAAGCAGACCCAGCTCAACCGAGCTGCGCCAGGGCACCGCCGCGACCCCCGCGTCCGCCCGCCTCGTGCTGCCAGCTACCGGGAAAGGGCACAAGTTCCTGATAGGCGGAAAGCTCGCCTGCGGGATCATTGCGGGTTCCAGGCGGTGGCCGTGAAGGCCCCCGCGGCTCCGGGATGACTACTGTCGGACCTGTGGCTGATGGCGGTGACGAGTTCGCCCGCCCGCGAATCGCGTCCGGGGTGCTGTACTTCGACGGCGCGGACCGGGTCATGCTGGTGGAGTCGACCTACAAGCCTCTGTGGGACATCCCGGGCGGCTACGTGCAGCCGGGCGAAAGGCCCGCGGCGGCGGCGCTGCGGGAGGTCATCGAAGAGTTTGGCGTTCGCCTGCCGGTCGGCGCGCTCCTCGTCGTGGACTGGGCGCCGCATCCCGCCGAAGGCGACAAGCTGTTGTTTGTCTTCGACGGCGGTCAACTGTCCCATCGGCAGATCGCCGCGGTCCGCGTGGACGGCACCGAGATCGGTGAGTTCGCGTTCCGCGACCGCGAGGAGCTCGACGGCCTGCTCATCCCACGCCTCGCCCGCCGGGTACACACGGCGATCGAGGCTCGCGCGGCTGGCCGGGCAGCCTATCTGGAGCAAGGGGCAGCACAGCCGGTCGGCGCCTGACGAGGTGGGCATGCCCTTAGCCCACTACCGGCCGGGCCCCACGAACAGCCCGCTGCACGGTCAGGAAGGTCAACTGGCGGTCAGAATGGTCAGAATCGCCAGGACGCCGCCCTTCTGGCAGCGCGGACCGTTTCGCTAGGGCACCCTGAGCGGGTAGGTGCCTTGCCGGGAGGGATGTGATGGGCGAGTTCACGGGACCCGGGCTACTGCGGGAATGCCTCGAACGACTGGAGTGGGCACCCGAGCGCCTGGCCCGGGAAATCAACAAGACGGCGAACAAGGAGGTCGTCAGCCCGAAGGCCCCCTACCACTGGCTGCAGGGCGGGACCCCGCGAGGCACCCTGCCAGAACTGGCCGCGCTCACGCTCAGCCGCGCGCTTGGTGAGCACGTCACACCCTGGCAGCTCTGGCCCGGCACGCGGACACAGGCGACCGCGATCTCCGCGCATTCCGGGCTCAACCTCCCATGGACAGCCGACGGAGCCGGCCGTTGCGCGGACCTCATCAGCAGGCCCACCGCATCCCTCCTGCTCCCCGTACCAGGCCCGGTGGCGATCGCACCCGTGGTCGACTGGTTCACCGCCCCGACCACGGCGCAGCCATCGCGGGCGAACGGCAACGCGGTCGACGGCGAGATGGTGACCGTGCTCGCCGACCGTGTCCGCCAACTGCGGCATCTCGACGACGTCCAGGGCGGGCCGATGCTGCTGGACTGGATCAAGCACGACCTGCGCTGGACCGCCAGCCTGGCCAGCACCGCCTCCTACGACCGGGAGACCGGTACCGCCCTGTTCCGCGTGCTGGCGCAGCTGGCTCAGCTCGCCGGATGGGTGGCCACAGACCTGGGCCAGCAGGCGCTTGGCCAGCGCTACCTCTTGGCAGCCTTGCGATTCGCCCACGCAGCCGCGGACA
>NZ_CEVIVD010000084.1:0-3839 GCF_982290655.1 Protofrankia sp. CiP1_Cm_nod3 | reverse complement strand
CCGAACTCGCCGCCGCCGTCGTCTCGTGCCTCAGCTACCTCGCTCTGTGGATGAACTCACCCGCGAACGCCGTCAGGCTGATCCGGATGGCTCGCCAGCGGTCCGCAGGACACGTCAGCCCGGTCACCGCCGCGCTACTCGCAAGCCGCGAGGCCCGTGCCCACGCTTCCAGCGGCTCGACCGCTGAGTGCGCGCAGGCGCTTGACGAGGCCGCCAGCCTGCTCAGCGCACAAGCCGCTTCGCCAATCCCACCGCCCTTATGGACGTACTGGGTGACCGAGGCAGTCCTCGTCGCCGACGCTGGCCGCTCCTGGCTGGAAGCGGGACGGCCGGAGCAGGCCATCCCGCTGTTGCACGACGGACTGCGACTGTTCGGGCACAGCCAGCCGCGCAACCGCCTGCTGCACGGGGTATCCCTCGCCCAGGCCATGCTGCTCACCCGCCAGCCAGATGGCGCGGTCCAGGCCACCGATCAGGCACTCGCCCTGACCGCCGGACAAGACTCTGGCCGCGTCCGCAGCCGCCTCGCCGAGCTGCGTACCGCCCTCACCGCGTCAACGGCGAGCCAGGCCATCGAGGCCGCCCACAGGGTCGCGGACCGCATCCACGCGTAGCCTGGGGCCACTAAAGGTCACGCTCCGAGGGCACGAGGAGACCCCGTTCATGCGGCTGACCACGAACGTCCCACTCGCCTCGCTGACCACGCTGCGCCTCGGTGGCCCCGCCCGGGAAGTGGCCGTCCTCGACGACCCTGACGACTTTCCCGAACTCGTCGTCGCCGCCGGTCGTGCGGGGAGCGCGCCAAGGGTCATCGGGGCCGGCAGCAACCTCCTGGCTGCCGATGACGGCTATCCTGGCCTCGTCGTCCGGATGGCCACCACAGGCATACGCCTAGACACCAGCCAGGACGACGACCGCGTTCTGGTCACCGTCCAGGCCGGCCACGATCTGGAAGCCCTGGTCGCCGAGATGGTGGCCGAGGGGCTGTCCGGGATCGAGTGCCTGACCGGCATCCCGGGGACCGTCGGGGCGACCCCCGTCCAGAACGTCGGCGCCTACGGCCAAGAGGTCAGCGACACCCTTGCCAACATCCGTGCCTGGGACTGGACCACCCGCCAGGAAACCGAGATGATCCCCGTCCACTGCGGCTTCGGCCACCGTACCAGCGTCTTCAAGCACTCCAAGCGCTGGACCATCCTCACTGTGACGTTTGCCCTCACGCCCAGCAAGCTCGGGCCTCCCCTTACCTATCGCGCGGTGGCCGATGCGGCAGGAGTTCCCTTGGGCGAGCAGGTCCTCCTGGACGAGACCGTCACGGCCATCCGGCACGTGCGGGAGGAGAAAGGCATGATCCTCGACACCGGCGGCCCGGACGGCCGCACCGCGGGAAGCGTCTTCCTCAGCCCGTCCATCCCTGCGGACATGGCGCTACAGCTGCGCGCCGACGGCGCCCCCGTCAACGACTTCCCTGACGGAACGACCCGCGTTAGCGCCAGCTGGCTCATAAGCGCGGCAGGCTTCTCCCTCGGGCAGCGACTCGCCACGGGCGCCCGGATCTCGACCAGGCACTTCACCCTCGTAGCCGACGACGGAGCAACCGCGACATCCTTTGCCGACGCGGCAGCCACCGTCGCGGCGCAAGTCCAGCAGGCCACCGGGATCACCCTCACTGCCGAGCCCGACCTGCTCGGCGATCTCCCGGCCTACGCACGGCTCTCCTCACACGGAAGCTGAGTGACGCCGGTGGCCACCTCCGAGGGACGGCCGACGCGACTGGCTCGTGTTCCCTTTCCCTTGTGGCTATGTAGGTGGGAGTGGGGGCCGTTCGTTGCTGGGAGTGGGTGCCAGTTGTCGTGCGTCAGAATTCTTGGCACAGCTACGCGGTGCAGCCACTGCTGGCCCTGGAGTGATCCCGCCCGTGGACAGCGAACCTGGACGTAGCGGGCGACTTCGCGAGTCGGAGGGTCAGGTTGGCCAGTCGAGTTGTGAGTCGGGGATGCCGTGGGCCCGGCCGTATTCCCGGGCCTCGGCGCGCCCCTGGGGGTCCCCTCGCCGGTAGCAGGCTACGCGACCAGGGAACACGATGAAGCTGTCCTGGGCGGTGTGCAGGTCCACGTACCACCCAGGCGCATCCAAAGCTTCGCTCAATTGATCGGCCAGGGCCGCAGCTTCGGCGTCGGCGACATCAAAGAAGACCAGCGTCCAGACGGGGGCTTGGTCGGCGGTGACATTCGCTGGCGCCGACCGTTGGATTTTCCGGACGATGAGCGACAGGTCGTCCAAGACCGTCCCGATGCGCAGGCTCTCCGCGATCAATACTCCGGCGGCCACTGGCGGCTCCCTGGGGTCAAGGTCAGGTCCGGCGATGGGTCCGCCCAGCCTATGTGCGGATCACCACCGGCCGGTCTCCGGCGAGGCCGCGGCCGCGTCCGGGGCGGTGCGGGCTGCCTGCGGTCGTCCCGGGGGCACGTGAGGAGGCGAGGCCTGCCCGGCGGTCCGGCTTTCCGGCCGTGAGCAGTCGTCCTCACTGTCACGTGACGACTGACGGCCACCCCTCGACACCCACTGGCAGCAATGATCAACAGTCTCGATCCCGTGAATACAAGGCTGTTGCACACGCGACGCTGCCCCTCTCGAGCCCCCATCGGAACCCGATCAACCACGCACCCCTGCCACATAGCGCGGCCGGAATCCTGCCATGTACGGGGCCGGTCACACAGCGGGGTCGGCGCAGACGAGCGCGGCGGCCATATAGCGCCTTTTCCTCGCGGTAGCCTATGTTTACTCTCTTTAACTATGGTATGACCGTAGACGAGGTCGGGAAGACGGCGAAGGCCGGAGCCGCGCCGGGTCCGGGCAGGTGCCGCACCACACGGGAAGGGCCGTTGCAGGGTGGCCAACCGGACAGCCCGCAGGACGGCCGGGAGGCCGCTCCGGGCTGCTGCCCACCGGCCCCGGCATCGGCGGCCCATGCCAGCGCGAGCCGCCGGCCTGTTGATCGCCGTTGTCGGGCTGCCGGTGCTGGCCTTTGCCACCGCCGGGTCTCCCGCGCGGGCGTGGGATCGCTGCCAGGACGGGATCACAGCGCTGCTCGCCGGTGACCCACCCGGTGGGGGGTTCGCGCGCGTTATGGCCGGGGGGCTGCTGTGGCTAACCTGGACGATGGTTGTTCTTGTGATCGGTGGCCGGCTCATCGGCCTGGGGACCGGACGCCGCCGGGCGGACATGCCCGGACGCACCGCGGCCCGCCAGCCGCCGGCCAGCCCGCCCACATCGCCGACGACCCGGCCGGTACCGGCCTCGGCGGCTGGCGGCCCACCGGCCCGGACGGCCCGCGCCCCGGCCGGGTTCGTGCCGGACATCAGCATGTTCACCGTGGGAAGCCCCCCGGCCGCCGGCACCGTCGCGCGGCCAGCCCGGCCGGTTGCGCACCGGTCGTCCCCGGCGGTGTCCCGGGCGCAACCGCCAGGACACCGTCACCCCGCCAGCCCGGTCTCCGACCAGCCACCGCCCCCCGGATACGACCGGGCGGCACCGCTGCGGTTCCCCGGCCACGGGCCGGCAGCGGGCGGGGTGGAACTGCCCTCGGGGGCGTATATGGGTCCCGGGCTGACCGCGGCGATACTGGCGGTGGCGATGACCATGGCCCGCTCCCGCCGCCGGGGGACTCCCCGCCTACCGGGCAGGCCAGCCGCCCGCGGACCCTCGGGGCCGCTCCTTGGTGCGCTGCGCCGGGCGCTGCCGGGCCGGGCGCCGTGGCCGGCGACGGACGCCCCAGCCGCCGACGATCGGATCGAGGTGGGGATCGGCGCGGACGGCCGCAGCATCCGGATCGATCT
>NZ_CEVIVD010000083.1:18796-22777 GCF_982290655.1 Protofrankia sp. CiP1_Cm_nod3 | reverse complement strand
GACGGGCACCAGACGGACCCGGGCCCGTCCGGTGCCCGTCCGTCCGGTGCCCGCCCGGCGGCCCCGGGTCCGTCTGGTGCCCGTCCGTCTGATGCTCGTTCGTGCGGCGCCAGCCTGGTTGATGGCCGTCCAGCCGGGGTCGGCCCCGCCGCTGGGGAGGTGCGCACCGGAGAGCCGGGCGTGACCGGCGGGGCAGCGCCGGTGGGGGTCGAGGTGGAGGCCGAGGTGGTCACCGTCGACACCTACGGCAACGTGCAGGTGGCCGCGGACGCGGCCCTGCTGGCCTCGGCCGGGATGCGGCCCGGCCATCTGCTCCGCGTCGTCGTGGGCACCGTGGTGACCACGGCCGTGTTCGGGATCACGTTCGCCTCGGTGGCTCCCGGCGAGCTTGTCGTCTACGTCGACTCCGCGGGCCTGGTGGCGCTCGCGGTCAACCGGGGCAGCGCCGCACAGCGCCTGGCGGCCGCGGCCGGGGATCCCCTCCGGCTGTCAGCGGCGCGCCCGGCTCCCTCGTGACCACGAGTCCGAGCCCACCAGCCGGGATGACGCGCAGCCGGCCGGCCGCCGTCGTCGTCGGGGAACGTCTACCAGGCTGACTCCGCCGCGGGCACGTCGTCCCGCAGGACAGTCCCCTCGATTTTTCCATATGGCCGGTCGGCCACCTGGAAGACGACGTCGGGATTGTCCAGCCCGAAGGGCGTCAGGTCGACCGGGAAATGGTGCCTGTTCGGCATGGACAGCCGGATTTCGGCCACTTCGGCATGGGCGGCGAGGACCTCTCGTCCCATGGCGTACAGGGTCTGTTGCAGCGCGCTGCTGGGGACCTGGGCAAACGTCTCGAGCAATGTCGCCCGGATGCTCGGGAACAACGTGCCGAAATCGACGGCGGCGCTCGTGCAGCGCCAGCGGGCGGTGATTTCGGTCGCCAGGACGCGGTCGTCCGTTCCGGCCAGTGTAGTGTAGTTGTCCCGGATGAATCCCCGGAATGCCGAACCGGTCGACTTCAGTACGACCAGGCCGGCTGTCCCGGAAACGACATGCGCGGTGTCCCGGTCGACGGTGACCGTCGCCGTCCGGTATTCGCCGCCGGTGCGGAGGAACGCGTGGTCGTGCCCGTGGCCGTCCACCTCGATCCGTTGCCAGCCGTATTCTGCGATCTCCAGCCGCGCGCCGGTGACCCACGGGGTGGCGGTGGTGAAGTGCCGGGCGAGCCGCAGGCCGAACTGTTCGATCTCACCGACACCGCCTGTGCGGGCGAACGCGTGGACGGTGTTCTTCTGGGTGTCGGTGGCCAGGATGTGACTGTTGTCACCGTCGACGTGCGCGCTGGTGAAGTCGCCCCACAGCGCCGACGTGACGCTGATGTCCCGGATCCGGTGCACCGGTGTCGAGCGCTCGATGTGGACGAGCCTGATCTCCGCTTTTCCGTACCTGTTGGGGCCGAGAACGACTGCCATCGCGCCTCCGTGGTCGGGGGCCGGACCCTTGCGTCGGTCCGGGGTCTTTACCGCGTCGAACTATTGTGTGTCGAACTGTTGCGTGTCGCGCTGTTGTGCTTAGGACTGTCGCGTGTAGGGCTGTTCCGTGTCGGGCTGTTGCGGGCTGGTCCGTCGGCCGGCCCGGCCGGCCCGGCCGGCGCGCCCGCTCGGGGCGACGTTACCCGCCGCCTCCGGGTCACTGGTTGTGACTTCCCGGCGCGGACGAGGCGCCTCGCGTCTCGTCCGGCCAAATCGGTCGCCGAGCGGACGCAACCTCTGAAAGCACTCAGGCGTCGGACGGGACGATGAGGGAGGGGATATGAAGCACTCGCGGAGAAGGTTACTCTCCGCATTCGCGCGTTGTACAAATGGTTATCGTCGTCCGTTTGACACCGGCCATTTCAATGATCAATGCGTCACTGGCCCGGCCGCTGGGTACGGTCCGGCTGTGAATGAGTGGGAGGCACTCAGGACGGGCCGGTCAATGAGGCAGGTTCGTATCCCGGCCCGCCGTATCCCGGTCTGTCGTTCCGCGGCGGTCTGTCGTTCCGCGGCCGGTGGGGTGGGGCCCGGTCCAGTAGGCGCCCGAACCCACGACAAGGACAGCTGCCACACCTTCTTCGGACGGGCGCATCGTTCGGGGCCTTACGGTGTGCGCAGGCCGCCCGGCGCGGGGGGAACGCGTGGCGCAGGAGGAGCACGCCCGCACGGCATATCCTCCTCACAACGGTCGCTCATATCGACCGTCGGCGCGGCGCTGCTCGTCTGTATCGCCCTGACCTCGTGCTCACCGCGGACGGACGGGACGGGTTCGGCGTCCGCCCCCGGTGGCCTGGCCGCGCCGACCGCGGCGGCACCGCAGATCACCATCACGCCCGCGGACCGCTCCCAGGGCGTGGCGCTCACCAGCACCGTGGTGGTGCGCGGTAACGCTCCGCTACAGTCGGTGAAGGTGCTGCGGGGGGCGAGCAAGTCCCAGGACACCTCCGCCGGTGAGCTGGCCGGCCAGCTCTCCGCGGACGGCAGGACCTGGACGTCCACCGGCGGGCTCTTCGCGGACACGCAGTACCAGGTGTCGGCGACGACGGTCCCCGCGAACGGCGTGGCGGGCACCGCGACCACGGCGGCCACCTTCACCACGGTGAATCCGGCGAAACCCTTCAAGGTGTCGTGGGAACCGGCCGCCGGGCAGGCCGTCGGTATCGGCACACCCATCACACTGACCTTCAACGCGGCGGTCACCGACCGGGCGGCCGTTCAGAAGCGTCTGATGGTCACCACCGACCCGCCGGTCAACGGCGCCTGGAACTGGGCGTCGAACCAGGTCGTGCGTTGGCGCCCGCAGCAGTACTGGAAAGCGGGGACCAAGGTGCACGTCGAGGCGAATCTCGCCGGGCTGGACGCCGGCGGCAGCCGTTTCGGCGTGAAGGACCGGGCCATGGATTTCGTCATCGGCCCGGCGCAGATCAGTTATGTCGACGCCGCCACCCACACGATGAAGGTATATCGCAACGGCGTCCTGCAGAAGACCATGGCGGTCAGTCTCGGCAAGCCCTCGTCGCCGACCATGGACGGCCCGCACAACGTCCTCGGCACCGCCCAGACGGTGATTATGGACTCCGCGACGGTCGGTATTCCCAAGGGCGATCCGGACTACTACTACGAAACCGTCCAGTGGAACGTGCAGTTCACCAGCGGCGGTGAGTACGTCCACTCGGCGCCGTGGTCGGTCGGCGCGCAGGGGCAGGACAACGTCTCGCACGGCTGCGTGAACGCGTCGCCGGCGGACGCCGAATGGTTCTACCGGTTCAGCCGGCTGGGCGACATCGTCGATGTGCGCAACACCGGCCGGTCGCCGGACACCTCCCAGCTCGGCAACGAGTGGTCGATCTCCTGGAATCGGTGGGTCGCGGGCAGCGCCCTGCCGGTGACGGCCGCGACCACCGCGCCGCCGCCGGCGGACGCGGGCATCGTCGGCGCGGCGGCCAGCCCGCCACCGACGATCCGTTCCTGACAACCGCCGCCGGCCGCATCTGCTCGTCCGGCCGGCGGCGTGGGGCACCGGCCGGACGGTAGGTGCGGCCGGGAAGCGATGATCTCCCGGGATGGTTGGGCTAAAGGTTGTCCCGACCCGACCAGCCATCCGGGGAGATTCGCGCGAACAGCATCCCGTCCGACCATCACGGCGGCCTCGTGACGCCGGGCTCAACCGGCCAGCCGGCTGGGCCGGCCCAGCCGACACCGCCGGCCCAGCCGACACCGCCGGCCCAGCCGGCGTCCGGGCCGGGCTGGCTGCGCCGGCTGGGCGGGTGTGTCCTGCGCTACCGGCGCAACGCGGCCGTGGCCTGCGGCGCGGCGGTGCTGGCCACCGTGCTCGCCGCGATCACGCCACTGATCGAGCGTGGGGTGATCGACAACGTCGTGGTCGGCCACCGGCATCCGCTCGCGCCCTATGTGGCCGCGCTGCTCGCGGCCGGGAGTCTGCGTTTTGCCGCGAGCTACG
>NZ_CEVIVD010000083.1:3452-18771 GCF_982290655.1 Protofrankia sp. CiP1_Cm_nod3 | reverse complement strand
TCCGCCGCACCACCGGCGGACGTCTTTCCCTCGACGTCCAGTACGACCTGCGGGACGCGGTGTTCGCCGCGCTCGCGCGCTTTGACGGCGTCCGCCAGGACGGGATGCGCACCGGCCAGATCGTCAGTCGGGCCATCTCGGACGTCACCGCCATCCAGGGGCTGCTGTCGTATCTGCCGTGGCTGGGCGGCAACCTGCTGCTGCTCGTGCTCACCATCGCGATCATGGCGGTGCTCTCGCCGCTGCTGACCCTGCTCGCCCTCGCGGTCGGGCCGCTGCTGCTCATGATCGGGCTGCGGGCGCGGCGAACCGTCTTCCCGGCGACCTGGGCCGCCCAGCAACAGGCCGGCGAGGTTGCCGGGGTGGTGGACGAGGCGGTCGCCGGCGTGCGGGTGGTCAAGGGCTTCGGGCAGGAGGAGCGGGAGCTGGCCGGGCTCACCGCGTCCGCCCGCCTCCTGTTCGCGCTGCGCATGCGCGCGGTGACCATCACCAGCCGGTACCTGCCGGCCCTGGCCGCGGTGCCGGCCGTCGGACAGGTCGGGGTGCTGGCGCTGGGCGGCTGGCTGGCGTTGCGCGGCAGCATCAGCCTGGGCACCTTCCTCGCCTTCAGCGCCTATCTCGGCGAGCTCGTCGCGCCGACGCGCATGCTCGCGAACCTGCTGACGGTCGGGCAGCAGGCCCGGGCCAGCGCCATCCGGGTCTTCGAGATCATCGATACCGCCCCGGTGGTGACCGAACGGCCCGGGGCGGTCAGCCTCGGCCGCGCGCGGGGGGCGATCGAGTTCGACGACGTCACCTTCGGTTACATCCAGGACCGCCCGGTGCTCGACGGATTCCGGCTGCGGATCGAGGCCGGTGAGACCCTCGCCCTGGTCGGGGCATCCGGGTCGGGCAAGTCGACGGTGGCCGCGCTGCTCTCCCGCGTCTACGACATAGACGCCGGCCCCGGTGCCGGCCCCGGTGCTGGTGCCGGTGCTGGTGCCGGTGCCGGTGCCGGTGCCGGTGCTGTCCGTGTCGACGGCCATGACGTCCGGGAGCTGACCCTGGAGTCGCTGCGGGCCCAGATCGGGATGGTCTTCGAGGACAGCTTCCTGTTCTCCGACACGGTCCGTGCCAACATCGCCTACGGCCGGCCGGACGCCGGCGACGCCGAGATCGTCGCCGCGGCGCGGGCCGCCCGGGCGGACGGCTTCATCCGGGACCTTCCCGACGGCTACGACACGGTCGTGGGCGAGCAGGGGCTGACGCTCTCGGGCGGGCAGCGCCAGCGGATCGCGCTGGCCCGCGCCCTGCTCGTCGACCCACCCATTCTGATCATGGACGACGCGACGTCCGCGGTCGACGTCCGGGTCGAGGCCGAGATCCACGCCGCCCTGCGGCAGATCATGCGGGGGCGGACCACCCTGCTGATCGCGCACCGCCGTTCCACCCTGCACCTGGCCGACCGGATCGCGGTGCTCGACGCCGGCCGGGTGGTCGACGTCGGCACCCATGAGGAGCTGACCGCCCGCTGCCCGCTGTACACGATGCTGCTGTCCGGGCCGAGCCTCGACCGGGCGGGCGCCGTCCCCGACCAGGCGAGCGACAGCCGTCACCAGGCGGAGCAGGTGGATGCGGACAAGAGCCGGATGAACGGCGGCCGGCCGGTCCCGTTCGCCGGTGCGCTCACACCCCGTATGCGACCGGTGCCGGCTACCTGGGTGGGTGCGGGCCTGGACGGCACGCGGCCGGCCCGCTCCATGCGCGGTGGCCGGGGGGCCGGGTCCGGCGGCCGGGGAGCCGGGTTCGCTGGTGGGCACTTCGGGGACACCCCGGTCACCCCCGGACTGCTCGCCCAGGTGGCCCGGCTCCCGCCCGCGACCGAGCCGGTCCGGGTGAGCGAGACCGACGCCGCCGCGCCCGACCCGGCGTTCTCGCTGCGCCGCCTGCTGCGCGCGGTGCCCGGGCTGCTCGCCGTCGGCCTGCTGCTGGTAGCCCTGGACGCGGCCGCGGGCCTGGCCATGCCGGCGCTGGTGCGCCACGGGGTCGACGCGGGCGTGTCCACGGGCGCGTCGGCGGTGCTGTTCGCGACCTCCGCGGTGGCGCTGGCCGTGGTCCTGGCGGCCTGGGGCGGGCAGGTCGTCCAGGCCCGGGTGACCGGGCGGATGGGGGAGCGGCTGCTGTTCGTCCTGCGGCTGAAGACCTTCGCCCAGCTCCAGCGGCTCGGCCTGGACTACTACGAACGCGAGCTCCCCGGCCGGATCATGACCCGGATGACGACGGACGTGGACGCCCTGTCGACGTTCCTGCAGACGGGCCTGACGACCGCGGTGGTGGCGCTGGCGTCGTTCGTCGGGATCGGGATCGCGCTGGTCGTGCTGAACACGGAACTGGCGCTGGTCGTGCTCCCGATGCTGCCGGTCGGGATCGCGGTCACGCTGGTGTTCCGGGCGAAGTCCTCGGCCGCCTACACCGAGTCACGGGAGAGGGTCAGCGCGGTCAACGCCGCGCTGCAGGAGAACCTGGCCGGCATCCAGGTGGTGCAGGCCTTCCGCCGGCAGGAGCGCAACCAGGACTGCTTCCGGACGCTGGCCGAGCGGTACCGCGCCTCGCGGATGCGGGCGCAGCGGATGATCGCCCTCTACTTCCCGTTCATGGAGTTCTGCTCGGAGCTGGCCGCCGCGCTCGTCCTCGGCGCCGGTGCCGGGCTGGTCGCGTCCGGGTCGCTGACCACCGGCGGGCTGATCGCCTACCTGCTCTACATCAACCTGTTCTTCGCCCCGGTCCAGCAGCTCTCGCAGGTGTTCGACGGCTACCAGCAGGCGAAGGTGGGCCTCCGGCGCATCTGCGACCTGCTGCGTACACCCACATCCACCCCGCCGGCCCCGGATCCGGTGCCGGTCGGCCGGCTTGCCGGCCGGATCGCGCTCGAGGACGTCTCCTTCCGTTACGCCGGCACCAGCCGTCCCGCGCTGGACGGGGTGAGCCTGCGGGTGGCGGCCGGGGAGACCGTCGCCCTGGTGGGGGAGACCGGCGCGGGCAAGTCCACCGTGGTCAAACTGGTCGCGCGTTTCTACGACGCGACCGGTGGTGCGGTGCGGGTCGACGGCACCGACGTGACCCGGTTCGATCTCGCGGGCTACCGGCACCGGCTGGGGGTGGTCCCGCAGGAGGCCTTCCTGTTCTCCGGGACGGTGCGGGACGCCATCGCCTACGCCCGCCCGGAGGCGGACGACGCCGAGGTGCTGGCCGCCGCCCGCGCCGTCGGGGCGCACGACATGATCGTCAGGCTGCCCGGGGGCTACCGGCATCCGGTCGGGGAGCGCGGCCGGGGGCTGTCGGCCGGGCAGCGCCAGCTGCTGGCACTCGCCCGGGCGGAGCTGGCCGACCCCGACATCCTGCTCCTCGACGAGGCCACCGCGTCTCTCGACCTGGCCACGGAGGCCGCGGTCACCAGAGCCACCGAGCACGTCGCGCGCCGGCGCACCACGCTGGTGGTGGCGCATCGGCTCACCACCGCGGCCCGCGCCGACCGGGTCGTGGTGATGGCCGCCGGCCGGGTCGTCGAGCAGGGCTCCCACACCGACCTGCTGCGCGCCGGCGGCCGGTACGCGCGGATGTGGGCGGAGTTCAACGGGGACGGCGGCCCGGCGCGCCCTGCCCGGGCCTCGGGCCTGGAGCGCGTACCGGAACGGTGACCCCGGATCAGGGATGGTGGGTGACATCCATGTCACTGACATGGATGTCAATAACATCGATGCTGGTCTTTGTGCGCAGGAAGACTTCGTGGTCGGACGGTGATACCGCGTCACCCACCGATCGTTTTATGGTGGCCCGCCCACGGGCCTCCACGGCCGCCGGGTGGCGGGCAACAGCGGCCCCGGACCAGGCAGGCACTCTCCGCCACCTGATCCGGGCCGCCCGTGTCACCCGGTGCTGTTCGTCGCTGTGTGTAATTTATTGCTGTGTGTTGCTGTCGGCCGGGATCACAGGTCGGCGTACAGTGGCTCCTCGGCGATCAGAATCCGCTCCAGTACCCGTGGGAAGTCGCCGTAGTTGCGTACCGCGTAATGGACGGTGGCACGGTTGTCCCAGAACGCGACCGAACCGGGCCGCCAGGAGAACCGGACCTGGTGTTCCGGCTTCCGGTACTGGTCCAGAACGAGGGCCAGCAGCTCCCTGCTCTCCGACCTGTCGAGCCCGAGAATCGAGGGATGCTGGGTGAAGTTGACCCACAGAATCTTTTCGCCGGTTTCGCGGTGTACCTGGACCACGGGGTGGGACACGATCGGGTAGTCGTAGCCCACGGCGTTCAGCGCGTCTCGGAAGTCGTGGGTGACGTGGCGGCCGGCGAGACGTTCTTTCACGTCGTCGGGCAGCGCGTTGTAGGCGAGCCCGGCGTCGACCCAGATGGTGTCACCGCCGATATCAGGCAGGGTGACCGCGCGCAGCACCGCCCCCCAGGTCGGCACCAGCCGCCAGCTCGTGTCGGTGTGGTAGGCGTCCCAGTTCTCGTCGGCGTCCGCGGTGGCGCGGGCCCGCTCGTAGTCCTTGAAGTCCGCCGCGGCGATCCGGTGGATCGAGGTCGCCTTTCCGGCGTGGTCGTTGAGGGGCGCCTTCGGCCCGCTCGGGTGCGGATAGAGCGGCCCGAACCGCCGGGCGAACGTCTCGTGCTCCTCGCGGGTCAGCTCCTGGTCACGAAAGAAGACGACCTTGTATTTCAGGATTGTCGCCCGGATCTGGTCGCGGACCTCGTCGGGCAGCGGATACCGCAGGTCCACCCCGCTGATCTCCGCGCCGATGGTCGGCTGCAGCGGCCGGACGGCCAGGTCGCCGGCCGGCTGCGCGTCGAGATGGGTGACAGTGCTCACAGCTTGTCCCTTCACCTGTTCCTGACGTGTGTTCCTGACGTGTGTTCCTGATGGCCTGTGGTTCTGACGGCCTGTGGTTCTGGCGGTTCGCCTGAAGTGCCGCCCGAATGGCCGGGCGGGCAACGGGCGCCGACGGCGGACGGCGCTCCACGGCGGGTACACGGAACGCACGGAGCAGCTGACGCGCGGAGCGCATGGAAAAACGACCGGGAATAATCTTCCCGGCTGCTGGACGCACAACTGCCGGATGTGCTGCCCGGGCATCGAAAAATGTCGTCCGGGTCACGGGTGGGATGGCCGGCCAGCAAAACGTAAGCGTCCGGCCCGGGTATTTGTACGGGAGCGCCGGCGGCCTTCACGACACATATTCCGCCAGCACCGGAAAAGAACGGCGAATGAATAGCAGTGGACCGTGCCACAAGCCGTGCGGACACGGTCGGAAAATGCTTGACGGCGGTGCCTGGGCCGGCACCGGGCGTCAGCGACAGTTGGCGCTGGACACGCGCACCAGGTCTACGTAAAGCCGTGTCGTCAGGTCAGCTCCCTGATCCATGAGCTGATTACAACATGTGAGAGAAGTCTGTGTCCATGACCGGCCGGCCCGGGTTTTCAGAGCATGCCGGAGCATGACGGAAAATACCGAAAAATGATGGAAATTACCGGAACGTACCGGCGGGCGATGACGAGCCACCTGGGCGGCTCGGGCGGCTCGGGCGGCTCTTGGGCGGTCCGCTCAGTGGCCGCGCACGATCCACTGGTCGTATTCGAGCGCCTCGGTGCCGATGGTGGTGTCGTCGCCGTGGCCGGTGTGCACCACCGTCTCGCGCGGCAGTGTCAGCAGCCGCCGTCTGATCGAGTTCAGCAGGGTCGAGAAGTCGGAGAACGACCGTCCGGTGGCACCCGGCCCACCGCGGAAGAGGGTGTCGCCGCTGAAGAGGACCGGCTCCCCGTTGATCACCCCGTACAGGCACACGCCGCCCGGGGAGTGCCCGGGGGTGTGCAGGATGTGCAGCCAGCCGCCGCCCGCGATCGGGATCTGCTGGCCGTCCGCGAGCTGGAGGTCCGGTGGGCGGCCCGGGTAGACCATCTCCCAGAGCATCAGATCGGCCTGGCACAGGGCGATCGGGGCCTGCGCCCGCTCGGCGAGCTCCACGGCCGCGTTGATGTGATCGTTGTGGCCGTGCGTCGCCACGATCATCGACACCCGGCGGCCCTCGATCGCGGCCATGATCACGGACGGGTCGTGCGCGGCGTCGATGACCAGCACCTCACTGGCGTCCCCGACCAGCCAGATGTTGTTGTCGACGGTGAAGCTCTGGCCGTCGATCAGGAACTCGCCACGGGTGATGATCCGATCGACCCGCACCCCGTCGTGTCTGGCCACGCGTTCTCCGTTCCCGTCATCGTCGTCGTCCGGTGCTCCCGTGGTGGTCCACGGTCGTCCGCGTGCGTCAGGCCGGTCAACCCCGCCCATTCGGACCGATCATGCCCGATCCGCCCGGACCGGTCGCCAGCGGATCCGGCCGGACCACAGGCGCCGCCGCGGTTCCCGGTACGCCGCGGTTCGCGGTATGCCGTGGTTGGCGGTATGTCGGTCAGAGCCGGACGACGCTGCGCAGCACGCTGCCCTGCCGCATCCGGGTGAACGCCTCCTCGACGTCGCCGAGGCCCACGGTCTCGGTCACGAACCCGTCGAGGTCGAGCCGGCCCGCCCGGTAGAGATCGATCAGGACCGGGAAGTCGCGGCTGGGCAGGCAGTCGCCGTACCAGGACGACTTCAGCGAGCCGCCGCGGCTGAACACCTCGGTCATCGGCAGCTCGAGGGTCATCGACGGGTCGGGGACCCCGACGAGGACGAGCCGCCCGGCGAGGTCCCGGGCGAAGAACGCCTGCCGGTAGGTCTCGGGGTGGCCGACCGCCTCGATGACCAGGTCAGCGCCATTACCGTCGGTAAGCGTTCTGATCGTCTCCACCGGGTCGAGGTCACGGGCGTCGACGGTGTGGGTGGCGCCGAACCGGCGGGCCCAGACCAGTTTGCGCTGGTCGACGTCGACCGCGATGATTTTCCGGGCGCCTGCGAGGGAAGCCCCGGCGATGGCCGCATCCCCCACGCCACCGCAGCCGAACACCGCGACCGTCTCACCGTGGGTGACCGCGCCGGTGTTGACCGCCGCGCCGAAACCGGCCATCACCCCGCAGCCGATCAGCCCGGCGGCCTCCGGCCGGGCCGCCGGGTCGACCTTCACGCACTGGCCGGCCGCCACCAGGGTCGCCTCGGCGAAGGCCCCGATGCCCAGCGCCGGTGACAGCTTCCGGCCGTCGGCCGCGAGCCGCATCGGCTGGGTGGCGTTGCGGGAGTCGAAGCAGTACCACGGCCGGCCGCGCAGACAGGACCGACAGCTCCCGCAGGGCGCCCGCCAGGCGATCACCACGTAGTCGCCGGGCACGAGCGAGGTGACCCCGTCGCCGACGGCCTCGACGGTCCCGGCGGCCTCGTGGCCGAGGAGGAAGGGGTAGTCGTTGGTGATGGCGCCCTCGCGATAGTGCAGATCGGTGTGACAGACGCCGCACGCCTGGACGCGTACCCGTGCCTCCCCGGGCCCCGGGGCGGGGACGACTATTTCCGTCAGGGTGACGGGGGCGCCCTTCTCCAGGGACACCACGCCACGCACAGTCACCGCATCCGTTGTCGCGCCCATCGTCATGCTCCCGTTGTCGTCGTCGACCGCCGGTGGCCCGGACACCCGGCCCCGCCCCAAGCCTGATCGCGCTGTCCCCGGCCGTCCAGACGGGCTGCGGCCCGGCCCGCCCGGACGGCCGCGGCCAGGTTTCGTCGGCCAGGCACCGTTCGCGGCGGGCCGGCAATTCCTGCCAGTGGAAATACGTCCCGCTATAGTTACCAACTGTTATTGAGAGCTGTCTGCCGCTATCGGTGGAACCCAGCCGGGAGCGGACCGGAACAGCGGTGGCGTCGGCGGTGGCGGGCCGCGGCCACCGACCCGGCGGGATGCGTCCGGTCAACTGTCGGTACGCTCCTGTCGGTCCGCTTCTGCTCTCCGCGCACCGATCCGCAAGAAGGGAGCAGGTCCCTCGACATGACCGCCGATACTTCGCCGATGGCGGCCCCGGTACGCCCCCCGTACGGGCGGATGACCGTCGGGGAACCAGCGCTGCCCGATGACAGCCAGCTCGACGCCGCGGACATCCCCGCCGCCGATGGTGACGCCGGCGAGATCGGGCCCACCGGACGCCCACTGCCCGTCTTTCCCGTCCCGCCTCCGCTGGCGACACACGGGCCGGCCTGGGTGGTCGCCATGTGTAACCAGAAAGGCGGCGTCGGCAAGACGACAAGCACGATCAATCTCGGTGCCGCGCTCGCCGAATACGGCCACCGCACCCTGCTGGTCGACTTCGACCCGCAGGGCGCGCTCTCGGTCGGGCTCGGCATCAACCCGATGGTGCTCGAGCACACCGTGCACGATCTCCTGGTCGGCACCGAGTCCGAGATCGGTGAGGTGCTGGTCCCCACCCAGGTCGACGGGCTGGACCTGCTGCCGAGCAACATCGACCTGTCGGCCGCGGAAATGCTGCTCGTCACGGAGGTCGGGCGGGAGCACACCCTGGCCCGCGCCCTGTCCCGGGTGCGCTCGGTCTACGACGTGATCCTCATCGACTGCCAGCCGTCCCTGGGCCTGCTGACCGTGAACGCGCTGACCGCCGCCGACGCCGTCATCGTGCCGCTGGAGTGCGAGTACTTCGCCCTGCGCGGCGTCGCCCTGCTGCTGGACACCATCGACAAGGTGCGCGACCGGCTGAACTCCCACCTGGAGCTCGCCGGCATCCTGGCCACCATGTACGACGCGCGCACCCTGCACGCCCGGGAGGTGCTGGCCAGGGTGGTGGAACGCTTCCCGCACGAGGTCTTCCACACGGTGATCAACCGGACGGTACGCTTCCCGGAGACCACCGTGGCCGGCGAGCCGATCACCACCTACGCGCCCACGTCCGTGGGCGCGGACGGCTACCGGCGGCTGGCCCGCGAGCTGATGGCCCGGCACGCCACCCCGTCCACGACCGGGTGAGCGGCCGGGTGCGCGCGCCAGCCGGACGACCGGCGGCCGGGCGGATGGACGGGCTGGCTGGGTGACCGGCGGGCAGGCCGCGGGCTCCCCGCGGGCTTCCCGCGGACCAGGTGGGTGACGATCGGGATGCGGACGTCCGGGACGCGGGACGAGGACCGGGACGGGATAAGGAACCTGTAGAGGCGTGCTGTTCTACCTGGCCGAACCCGCGGCGCTACTGGGGATCGCTCTCGCGCTCCTCATCGGGATCTACGCTCACGACGGCGCGCAGGTCCTCGCCGCGAGGCTGCTGCGGGACCCCAGCCCGCTGCGCGCCGGCCGCCTGACGGCGTCGCTGAAACACCGGGTCAGCCCGTTCAGCGCGGTCGCCATGCTCATCTCCGGGGTCGGCTGGACCGAGCCGATACCCATGAACGACGTGTGGCGCAAACGGCGCTTCCACGTGGCCGTGGCGGTGCTGGCCGGCCCGCTGGCCTACCTGCTGCTCGCGTTCGTCGCGATCGTCGGGTTCAAGTTCGTCTCCGAACCGTTTCTGCTCGCCGAGGGCGACCGCCTCCTGGAGGTCGACCACGCGGACAGTTTCCTCGCCCAACTGCTGCTGGGGATGGCGGTCACGTTCGGGTCGTTGCTCATCCTGAGTCTCGTCCCCGTCCCGCCGGCGGACGGCGGGCGGGTGCTGTTCCTGCTCGGCCCGCAGTCGCCGAGCTGGCACCGGGCCCACTACCAGCTCCGCGAGAACAACGTCGGCATCGTCATCCTGCTGGTGATCCTGCTGCTGCCGGTGCTGTTCGTGTCGTTCCCCTCGGTCGTCGGCCAGCTCATCCTGCCGCTGCTGCGAGGCCTGGGCGGCATCGTCGGCGTCGACGTCGGTTGAGCGGCCCGGCCCAGACCGTCCCGCCGGCCCGTGGGCAGCCGTCCGCCAGCCCGCACGAGCGGGCCTGTCCGCGCCCGGCGGGCGGCCGGCGGGGCTCGAACGGGCGTGCGGTGCCCTGGGACGGCCCGTGCCGCCGCGGCGGTAGCGTCGTGTCATGGCACGGACCGGGACATCTCCTCGGCCGAGCGTGATCACGCCGGCGCCCGACGCCACCGTGATGCCCGAAACCGGCCCCGCGTCCGCCGGCGGTGCGGCGTCCGAAACCGGCACAGCGCCCGAAGGCGGTACGGCGGCGCCCGGGGCTGTGGCGCCGACCGGCCGCGGTGGGTCCAACAGGTCCTTCGTGGTCGAGCTCGCCAACTTCAGCGGGCCGTTCGACCTGCTGCTGTCCCTGATCGCCAAGCACAAGCTGGACGTCACCGAGGTCGCGCTCTCCCAGGTCACCGACGAGTTCGTGGCCCACATCCGCCGGCTCGGCCCCGGTTTCGACCTCGGGCAGGCCACCGAGTTCCTGGTGATCGCCGCGACCCTGCTCGACCTGAAGGCGGCCCGTCTGCTGCCGGGGGCGATCTCCGAGGACGAGGCGGCGGACCTCGCCCTGCTGGAGGCCCGCGACCTGCTCTTCGCCCGGCTGCTGCAGTACAAGGCGTACAAGGAGGCGTCGCTGCTGTTCGTGGGCCTGATGGCGCTGGAGGGCCGGCACGTCCCCCGGGCCGTGCCGTTGGAGCCGCGTTACGCGCAGGCCCTCCCCGAGGTGCAGATCGGTATCGGGCCGGCCGAGCTCGCCCGGCTCGCGGCCCGGCTGCGGGAGCCTCCGCTGCCCCCGCAGGTCGCCACCGACCACGTCCACCTGCCGAGGATCAACATCCGTGAGCACATGCTCGCCGTGCTGGAGAAGCTGCGTGAGCTCGGCAGCGCGTCGTTCCAGGCGCTGTGCGCGGACTGCCGGCAGACGATCGAGGTGGTCGCGCGCTTCCTCGCCCTCCTCGAGCTCTTCCGGGAGGGCCGGATCGCCTTCACCCAGGAGGTTCCGCTGGGAGAGCTGACAGTGCGCTGGCTGGCCGACAGTGTCTCCACGGCCTCCGCGGAGGCCGACAGTGCCTCCACGGCCTCTGCGCAGCCGTCACGGAGCACGGCGGACGGTACGGACGGCGGCTCGCTCGGTGACGTGTACGGCGGTGTGGGCAACGGCCCGGACCGCGCCGCCGGCGCCCCCACCGGCGTCCCCTGGGAGGCCGGCGCCGCCGGGAGCCCCGACGATCCCGGGGACGTCGACGACACCGAGCGAGCCGGGACCGGCGGGCGCCGGAAACGAGGATCACGACGGCGATGACGAGGGAAGCACAATGACCGCGGAGGCGGATCCGGCCACCGGTGGCGAAACCGTGGCGGCCGGCACCCCGGGCGAGCACGAGCCGGACGGGCGGAGCCCGGACGGGCCGGGCTCGGAGGAACCGGGCCCGGGCGGACGGAGCCCCGAGGAACGGGGGCCGGACGGGCCGGGCGCGGACGACGACGCGCCGCGGCCGCCGCTGCCGGCTCTCGTCGAGGCGATCCTGATGGTGGCGGAGAACCCGGTGCCGGTCACCGAGATCGCGGTGAGCCTGGGCGTTCCCGCTACCGAGGTCGAGCGCGTCCTCGTCGAGCTGGCCCTGGGCTACATCGCCGACGGCCGTGGCTTCAGCCTGCGCGACGTCGGCGGCGGCTGGCGTTTCTACACCAGCGAGGCGTGCGCCCCCTGGGTCGAGCGGTTCGTCCTCGCCGGGCAGAGCCCGAAACTGTCCCAGGCGGCGCTGGAGACCCTCGCGGTCGTGGCCTACCAGCAGCCGGTCAGCCGGGGGCGGATCTCGGCGGTGCGTGGGGTGTCCGCCGACGGGGTGATCCGTACCCTGACCGCCCGCCGGCTGGTCGAGGAGACCGGGACCGACCCCGAGACCGGTGCCATCCTGTACCGGACCACCGACTACTTTCTGGAACGGATGGGCCTGCGGCATCTCGACGAGCTGCCGCCGCTGGCCCCGCTGCTGCCCGGTATCGCCGACGTGGACGACATCGAGGGCCTGTGAACGACATCGAGGGCCCGTGAACGGATGCGGACGGAACGTGCGGGCGGGCCGGGGCCCCGATGGCGGATCGAGGGCAGGACCCATGACGGATCGAGGAACCGAAGAGCCGCCACAGGCTCGCGGACGGGACGGAGGCCCATGACGGCCGGTGACGCGAACGCCGAGGGCGTCCGCCTGCAGAAGGTGCTCGCCGCGGCCGGGGTCGGTTCCCGCCGGCACAGTGAGGAGCTGATCGCCGCGGGCCGGGTCCGGGTGGACGGCCGGGTGGTCGAGGCGCAGGGCATGCGGGTCGACCCGCAGACGGCGATCATCGAGGTGGACGGCGAACGGGTCGTCACCCGCTCGGGCCTGGTGCACCTGGCGCTGAACAAGCCTGTCGGGGTGCTCTCGGCGATGTCGGACGACCGCGGCCGGCCGACCGTCGCGGACCTGGTGGCCGACGCCGGCCCGGGGCTGTTCCACGTCGGGCGGCTGGACGCCGACAGCGAGGGCCTGCTGCTGGTGACCAACAACGGGGAGCTGGCCCACCGGCTGTCGCACCCGTCCTTCGAGGTCGCCAAGACCTATCTGGTCGAGGTCGCGGGGCCGGTCGGCCGGGACGTCCCCCGGCGGCTGCGCGAGGGGGTCGAGCTCGCCGACGGCCCGGTGCGCGCGGACGCCGTCCGGACCGTCGGCTCGGCCGGCTCCCGGGTCATGCTTGAGATCACCCTGCACGAGGGGCGCAACCGGGTGGTGCGCCGCCTGATGGACGCCGTCGACCACCCGGTGCGCCGGCTGGTGCGGACCAGGATCGGCCCGGTGCACCTCGGTTCGCTGCCGGCGGGCCGGACCAGGCACCTCTCCCGGGGCGAGGTCGGCGCCCTCTACCGCGAGGTCAGCCTGTAGCGAGGCCGGCGGGACGCGGGAGGAAGGCCCGCGGGGCGCGGGCGGGACACGCGGGACAACCAGCGGCCAACCCGCGGGAAACACCCATGGGCTGCTGACGAACATATGGTGGCTCGGTGAATGTCACGTCCGGCGCATCCCGGCCCGCCGGCCATGGGCCGCCGCCGCGGCGGGTGGGGATCGTCGGGTCCGGGCTGATCGGTACCAGCATCGGGCTGGCGCTGACCGGGCGCGGCGTCGACGTCCTGCTCGCCGACATCGACGCCGAGCAGGTGAAGGTCGCCGAGGTCATGGGCGCCGGCCGGCCCTGGCACGGGGAGACGGTCGAGCACGCGGTGGTCGCCGTCCCCCCGCACGCGGTCGCCGGGGAGCTGCGGCGGCTGCAGCGGGCCGGGATCGCCGGGACCGCCAGCGATGTCGCGAGCGTGAAGGCCAGGCCGATCGTCGAGGCCGTGCAGACGGGCTGCGACCTGTCGACGTGGTGCCCGGCGCATCCGATCGCCGGGCGGGAGCGCGGCGGCGCGGCCTCGGCCCGCGCCGACCTGTTCGCCGAGCGGACGTGGGTGCTCTGCCCACTGCCGCACACCTCGCCGGCCGCGCTGGCGGCCACCGTCGCGGTCGCCCATGCCTGCGGCGCCATACCGGTGCGCACGACGGCGGACCGGCACGACCAGGCCATGGCCGCCCTGTCCCACCTGCCGCAGGTGGTCGCGAGCCTGCTCGCCGCGGCCACCCCCGATCTCGCCGCCGGCGAGCTGGCGCTGGCCGGCCAGGGGTTCCGGGACGTCACCCGGCTGGCCGACAGCGATCCCGGCCTGTGGTCGTCGATCCTGGAGGGCAACCGCGGCCCGGTCGCGGCCCGGGCACGCGGCCTGGCCGGGCGGCTCACCCAGCTCGCCGACGTCCTCGACCAGGGCAGTGAGCAGGAGGTCATGCTGGCCGTCCGCGCGCTCATGGCCGGTGGCAACGCCGGCCGGGCGCTGCTGCCGCGCAAGGCCGGCGCGGTGTCCCGGCCGTGGGCGTGGGCCTGGGTGGGGGTGGTGCTCGCCGACCGGCCCGGCCAGCTCGGTGCCCTGTTCACCGCGATCGGCGACTGGCAGGTCAACGTCGAGGACATCGCCGCGTTCGAGCACAATCTCGACGCCCCGGCCGGCATCGTGGAGCTCGCCGTCGCGCCGGACATCGTCGACTCCCTGCTGGACAGGCTGGCCACGGCCGGCTGGACCGCCTACCGCCGCTCGTGACCGCCGGCTGTCAGCCACGGCGGGATGGCGGGAGGGCCGCCCTGCCCGGGCGCGACGCCGTCCTTCCCGGATGGACGGCCCCGGGTAGCCTGAGCCGGGTTGACCGCATCGGCGCCGGCTCGGGTGAGCATCCGGGCCGGGCCGGTTTCACCGCGTCGGTTGCCGACAGGTTTCTGGTGTAGACGGGTTTGTGGTTGTGGTGCAGATGTCGCGTCCGGACGGAGGAAACGGTGGAACACGACCGCGGTTGGCGTGAGCCGGTGGTTGCGTCGGTGACCGGCGCCCAGGAGGTGTCCGAAGATGCTGAGGGCCGCCGCGCCGGCTCCGCTGAGCCCTGGCGGCCCGACGGGCCCGCGACGGCCACGACAGGTGTGACGGGCGTGACGTCGCCGCAGCGGCTGGTCCGCGACGGGCTCGTCATCGCGGTGGACGGGCCCGGCGGGTCGGGCAAGAGCACGGTCGCCCGGGAGATCGCCCGCCGGCTCGGCCTGCGGTATCTCGACACGGGCGCGATGTACCGGGCGGTGACCCAGCTCGCCCTGGAGAGCCGCATCGACATCGAGGACCACGACGCGGTCGCCGAGCTCGCGGAGCGGGCGGTGCTCACGATCGGTACCAGCCCCGACAATCCGACGATCGCCGTCAACGGCGAGCCCGTGGACGACCTGATCAGGACCAGGGCGGTGACCAACGCGGTGAGCGCGGTGGCCGCGGTGCCCGCCGTCCGCCGGCGCCTGGTCGCCCGCCAGCAGCAGATCATCGCCGAGGCGTCGCCGGTGGGCATCGTGGTGGAGGGCCGCGACATCGGCTCGGTCGTCGCCCCGAACGCCCCCGTCAAGGTGTTCCTGACCGCCTCGACCGAGGTCCGGGCGCTGCGCCGGTCGCACCAGCTGGGCGAGCGCGGCGTCGACGACGTGGCCCGCACCCTCGCCGAACTCGGCCGCCGGGACGCCCTGGACAGCACCCGCGCCGCGGACCCGCTGGCCGTCCCCGACGACGCGATCGTGCTCGATTCGACCGCGCTGTCCGTCCAGGACGTCGTGGACGAGGTCCTACGGCACTGTGAGCAGGCGTCGGCCCGAGCGTCATGACGACGATCGAAGACCCCCGGGACGGCGCGCCGCGAGCCAGTGCGGCCGGCGTTCCCGCGACCAGCTCTCCCGCAACCGGCGGCCCACGGGACGACGCTTCGCGGGATGACGCTTCTACGACCGGCGGTGTGCGGGGTGACGCTCCGAAGGGCGATGCCCCCGCCGGTGCGCAGGGCGGTGTCGCACCGGGTGGTGCTTCGAGCGGCGATGTTCCCGAGACTGATGAC
>NZ_CEVIVD010000083.1:1586-3155 GCF_982290655.1 Protofrankia sp. CiP1_Cm_nod3 | reverse complement strand
CCCCGCGGCCGGTGCCGCGCGAGGTGTCGGTTCCGTGGCCGGCGTCCCGCGCGGCGGCGGAGGGCCGGGCGGCGGGCGGCCGTCCACGGCGGTGTCCCGGCGGGCGGCGGCGTCCCGGCCGTACAACGACATTCTGCACACGGTGCTCAAACCGCTGTTCCGTCTGATCCTGAACAGGGTCGTCATGCGCCTGACGGCCGAGGGGCTCGACCGGGTCCCGTCCGCCGGCCCGCTGATCTTCGCGGGCAATCACAGCAGCCTGCTCGACGGGCCCCTGGTCGTGATCGAGGCGCCGCGCACGGTCCGCTGCCTGGTGAAGTCCGAGCTGTACACCGGGATCCTCGGCCGGCTGCTGCTGCTGTCCGGGCAGATCCCCGTCGACCGGGGCCGGCCCGACCGGTCCGCGCTGCACACCGCGCTCGACGAGCTCTCCCGCGGCGGCGCGATCGGGGTGTTCCCGGAGGGGACCAGGGGCAGCGGCGAGGTGGAGACCGTCCAGCACGGCATCGCCTACCTGGCCGTCCACGGCCGCTGCCCGATAGTGCCGGTCGCCTGCGTCGACACCGGGCAGGTCCTGCCGAAGGGGGCGCACTGGCCGCGGCGCTCCGTCCACGCCCGGATGGTCTTCGGGCATCCGTTCCAGGTGGAGATCCCGGCCAACCCGCGGTCGCGGCGGGCGCTGGCGGCGGTGGCCGAGGACATCCGGGTCCGGCTCGCCGACCATCTCGCCCAGGCCCGGCTGGCGCCCACGTCCCCGCCCAGTCCGGCCGCGCCGCCCGCCCGGCCGGGATCGCGTCGGTCAGCCGGGGCGGGCCGGCGCCGGCCGCGGCGAGGCGGCCCCGGGCCGACCGGATCCGGCAGGCCGTAGAGATCCACAGAGGTCCGGCTCCGGCAGGACCCAGAAAGTCGCAGAGAGTTACAGAGTCAGAGTTACAGAGTCAGAGTTACAGAGACAAAGTTACAGAGACAGAAGTTACTAGAACAGAGTTACTAGAGACGAGGACGTTGTGGGTGTGGCTTCGCAGGCACCGCGGGACTCCGCCGCGGGCCGGTCCGAGTTCGACGACCGCCAGCCGGTCCTGGCCGTTGTCGGACGCCCCAACGTCGGCAAGTCGACGCTGGTGAACCGGATACTCGGCCGGCGGGCCGCGGTCGTCGAGGACGTCCCCGGCGTGACCCGGGACCGCGTCGCCTACGACGCGACCTGGAACGGCCGCCGTTTCGTGGTGGTCGACACCGGCGGCTGGGAGCCGGACGCGCATGGGCTCGCGGCCCGGGTCGCCGAGCAGGCGCGCGCCGCCCTCGACACCGCCGACGCGGTGCTGTTCGTGGTCGACACCACCGTCGGGGCCACCGACGCGGACGAGGCCGTCGCCCGCGTGCTGCACCGCAGCGGGCTGCCGGTCGTCCTCGCGGCGAACAAGGTCGACGACTCCCGCGGCGAGGCCGACGCCGCCGCGCTGTGGAGCCTCGGCCTCGGCGAGCCGCACCCCGTCTCGTCCCTGCACGGCCGGGGCAGCGGGGACCTGCTCGACGCCGTTCTCGAAGCCCTCCCACCGGCGCCGCGGG
>NZ_CEVIVD010000083.1:0-1342 GCF_982290655.1 Protofrankia sp. CiP1_Cm_nod3 | reverse complement strand
CCCGCGGCGGGTCGCCCTGCTGGGCAAGCCGAACGTCGGCAAGTCCAGCCTGCTGAACAGGCTGGCCGGCACGCAGCGCTCGCTGGTGCACGACGTCGCCGGCACCACCCGCGACCCGGTCGACGAACTGGTGACGGTCGGCGGGGAGACCTGGAAGTTCGTCGACACCGCGGGCCTGCGCCGCCGGGTGCGGGAGGCCACCGGCGCGGAGTACTACTCGTCGCTGCGCACCGCCGCCGCGCTGGAGGCCGCGGAGGTCGCGATCGTCCTGCTGGACGCCGGCGAGCCGCTCACCGAACAGGACCAGCGAGTGATCACCATGGTGGTCGAGGCCGGCCGGGCCCTGGTGCTGGCGTTCAACAAGTGGGACCTGCTCGACGAGGACCGCCGGCTCACCCTCGAACGGGAGATCGTCCGGGACCTGGGCCGGGTGGCCTGGGCGCCGCGGGTGAACGTCTCGGCGATGACCGGCCGCGCCGTCGACCGGCTGGCCCCGGCGCTGCGGACGTCGCTGGAGTCGTGGGGGACGCGCATCCCCACCGGCCGGCTCAACGCCTGGCTGGGCGAGGTCGTGGCGGCCACCCCGCCGCCGTCGCGCGGCGGCCGGCTGCCCCGGGTGCTGTTCGCGACGCAGGCCGGCGTGCGCCCGCCGCGTTTCGTCATCTTCTCGACGGGTTTCCTGGAGCCGGCCTACCGTCGCTTCCTGGAGCGCAGGCTGCGCGAGGATTTTGGTTTCGCCGGAACGCCGATCGAGATTTCGGTCCGGGTCCGTGAACGGGGTGAGAAACGCCACTGAGCCGCCTGAACGAGACAAAGGAGCACCAACCATGAGATTGGTGACAGGTCGATTCTCTTGATTGCCGGTATCCGTCTGGTTGAGCGGTCCGCTGCACAGTGCCATGCTCGGTGGCAATGGGTGTGGGGCCTGATTCGCCGGGATGGCAGGTCGGCAGCTCGGCAGGTCGCGGGCTTCGGCAATGCCGAGACGAGTATGGATGAGCGAAAGAAAGCCTTCACGAGACGGGGCTGACGTTCCCGCGGCAGTGGCCGGCATAGCGATGGTCGCGCTGGACGCTCGAGGCGTGCTCACCGCGTGGACGGCAGGAGCCGGTCGGCTGCTGGGCTATCGTCCGGACGAGGTGGTGGGACGCGCCGCGGCGGACCTTCTTGCCGTGGACCTTCCGGCGTTGGCGCTACCCGGCATCGAGCGGCGGGAGGAGTGCAACGGCCGAGTGATGCTGCGGCGCCGGGACGGCCGCGCCGTCGAGGTTGACGTCCACGCGGCCCCGACGCACGGTACGCGGGGAAACAGCGGCTGGGTCGTGGTGGCTCTCGAGCCGGG
>NZ_CEVIVD010000082.1:17933-24164 GCF_982290655.1 Protofrankia sp. CiP1_Cm_nod3 | reverse complement strand
GGCGGTGAGCGCGGGTGTCGTCACGCGGCCGCGCGTCATCGCGGCTTTCATCGCGTCCGCCCAGCACGCCTGTCCCGGCCGGTTTCTGGCGGAGGTCGGTACGGCGAGCGGCTGATACCGTCCGGCGGGTTCGGAATCGGGCACGCCTCATCGTCGCGCACCGGCGCCGGTGCCGATCACCTGCCCCGCGTCGTGTATCCGTGGGTCAGCCGGCGGCGGTGACGGCTGCCTCGACGATCGTGAAGACCTCGTCCGGGCGCAGCGAGCTGCGGGAGCCGCCGGGACGCCTGGGCGCGCCGCCGATCGAGCTGCCCCCGCCCCAGCCGGGTTCCCGCGCGGCGAGCGCGCCGAGGATCGTCCCCGGCTCCGCGACCGGCCCGACCGGGAAGCCGTCCACCAGGTCGCTGCGCCGTCCCACGGTGTACGCGGTCGAGCCGTCGGGCAGCGGCCGCCACATCACCGCCCGGGTGTGCCCCGCCTCGTACACCCGGTCGAAGGCGTCGGTGTCGCTGGTCGCCATCACCCATCCCGTCCCGGCATGGGTGATCCTGAACGACGCCGCCGGCCGCCGGCCGGCCTGGTCACCCGCCGGGACCGGATCGCTCCCGTCGGCCGGGCCGCCCGGGCCGGTGCCGGCGAGACCGCTGGCCAGCTCGGCGATCGCCGCCACGCAGCGGCTGAGGTCAGCGGCCATCCGCGCGGCGTCGCCGCCGCCACCGCCGGCCCGGGAGGGCAGTGGCACCCGGGCGGCGAACGCGGCGAGCAGGCCCGGTTCGGCCACCGGGTAGGCGGGGCCGTGCGCGTCCCGCCCGGCGACCGCCTCGACCAGCCGCCGCACCGGCCCGCGTACCGGCGAGGCCGCCGCCAGCCAGCCCGGGTGGGCCAGCAGCGCCACGGCCAGCGCGGTGTCCGCGTCGACGTCGTTGACGTAGACGGTGTAACGGCGGGGATCCAGCCCGAGCAGCAGCGCGTCGGTGACCTGTCGGCAGGTCGCGGTGGTCACCAGCCGGATGCAGGCGCCGTGGTGGTCGAAACTCAGCCGGCGGGCGCGCAGGTCGAGCGCGGGGCCCTGCACGACCCCGTCCAGCGCGATGCTGTACGGCGGCAGCTCGCGCAGCTCGACGACAAGGCCGGGGACGACGACCAGCGGCAGGTCACCGACGAGCAGCCGCCACCCGCCGCCACCCACCGCCACCGCCGTGCCGTCCTCGTGGCCCGCGCCGTCCCTGTCGTTGTCCTTCTCGTCCCGGTCGCTCATGTGCCCCGCTCCTTTGCCCGCCAGCGCGGCCGTGCCACCGCCCGGCCGCTTCTTCTGGATCCTGACGGACCACGGTGCTGGATCCTGACGGACCACGGTGCCGGCGGCGGCCCGGGGATCAGCCGCACCCGGAAGACGGCTGGGAGGCGACGGCTGGGAGGCAACGGCTGGGGGACGGCGGCTGGGCGGCCGGGAGCAGTCGTGCGGTTCCTGTTGACCTGAAGTGCGGTTGAGGTTGCAGACTGCTGTCATGCCTTTCCCGACATGCCTTACGGCGCCGCCGGAGGCGTTCGGCGCGCCGGCCGGCGGCCCGCCGTGGCATGGTCGTCCACGGGCGCGCGGCGTCCGCACCCACCCACCGTGACAGGCAGGAAAGGCGCGGCGCATCGCACAGGTGAGCAGCACGGAAGCCCGGAAAGAACCGTGCAAGGGACTCCTGCAGGAGCCGGAAGAGGCCGCTGAAGGGGCCCGGAAGGGACTACCGCCATGACCGTAGAGCTCAACCACACCATCGTGTCGGCGCATGACAAGAGCGCGTCGGCCGCCTTCTTCGCCGACGTCCTCGGGCTGGGCGGCCCGGCCCCGTTCGGCCACTTCCTCGTGGTCACGGCCGACAACGGCGTGAGCCTCGACTTCGCCGAGACGAAAGGCGCGGTCACCCCGCAGCACTATGCCTTCCTCATCGGCGAGACGGAGTTCGACGAGATCTTCGGACGGATCCGCGAGCGTGGCATCCGTTACTGGGCCGACCCGGGCCGCAGCCGGCCGGGAGAGATCAACCACGGCAGCGGCGGTCGCGGGGCCTACTTCCAGGACCCGGACGGCCACCTGCTGGAGATCCTCACCCGCCCTTACGGCAGCGCGGCCTGACGGGGGCCCGCCCGGCCCCCGCCGACGGGCCGCGGACGGGCCACGGACGGGTGGCGGACGGGTGGCGGACGGGCCGCGGACGGGCGGAGCGGGTTGCCGTCCGCCGGCCGCGGTGAAGGTGCCGGCCACCGTGAAAGTTCTGTCTCGGGCCGGGTCACCAGCGATATCGTCCAGTCAGTTGTGACTGTTATTGCGAGCAGAACTGGGGAGATCGATGCGGATCGGCATGACGCTGAGTTACAGCGGTGGCTTCACGGAGGCCGTCGCCGAGCTCGAGGACTTCGAGAAGGCCGGACTCGACATCGTCTCGGTCGCCGAGGCGTACACCTTTGACGCGGTCAGCCAGCTCGGCTTCATCGCGGCGCGGACCAGCCGGCTGGAGATCGCCTCCGCCATCCTGCAGCTATACACCCGTACCCCGACACTGACCGCGATGACCGCCGCGGGCCTGGACTTCGTCTCCGGTGGCCGGTTCTGGCTCGGGCTCGGCGCGTCCGGGCCACAGGTGATCGAGGGCTTCCACGGCATCCTCTACGACGCGCCGCTGGGCCGCACCCGCGAGGTGATAGACATCTGCCGCCAGGTGTGGCGGCGGGAACCCGTGGTGTACAAGGGCAAGTACTACCAGGTCCCGCTGCCGGAGGGCCAGGGCAGCGGCCTCGGCAAGCCACTGAAGATCATAAACCGTCCGCTGCGGCCCCGGATCCCGATCGTCCTGGCCGCGATCGGCCCGCGTAACGTGGCGCTGGCCGCCGAGATCGCGGAGGGATGGCTGCCGGTGTTCTTCCACCCGGACAGGGCCGACAACGCGTGGGGGAGCGCCCTGCGGGAGGGCTATGCCAGGCGCGACCCCGAGCTCGGCCCGCTGGACATCACCGCCAGCGTGTTCCTCGCCATCGGCGAGGGCTACCAGGACGATCCCGAGCTGCTGCGGCCATATCGCGCCCAGCTGGCCCTCTACATCGGCGGCATGGGCGCGAAGGGCAGGAACTTCTACAACGACCTGGCCTGCCGGTACGGGTACGAGCAGGCCGCCGACGTCGTCCAGGAGCTCTACCTCGCCGGGCGCAAGGAGGAGGCCGCGGCCGCCATCCCGGAGGACCTGGTCCGGGACACCTCGCTGGTGGGGCCGCCCGGGTACATCAAGGAGCGGGTCGCCGCCTTTGCCGAAGCCGGTGTCACGACCCTGCACGTGACGCCGCTGGCGGCCGCGCACGCCGAGCGTGTGCACGCCGTCGAGCAGCTACGCGCGATCATCGACTGACCGCCGGCCGGGGACGGGCGGCGGGCGCGCCCACCGCGGGCACGGCCCGCCGGTGGGCGCGGGCTCTGGGAGGAGCCCACGCCCCCTTCGTCCCCAGGGCCGGCCGGCCTCGCGGCGCATCGCCGGGCCCGGCGATGCGCCGGGCGTTGTGCCGGTGTCGGGCGGGTCAGCCTCGGAGCAGGTGGCGGGCCATGACTATGCGCAGGATCTGGTTGGTGCCCTCGTAGATCTGGGTGATCTTGGCGTCGCGCAGCATCCGCTCCACCGGGAAGTCCCGGGTGTACCCGGCGCCGCCAAACAGCTGCACGGCGTCGACGGTCACCGCCATGGCCACGTCCGAGGCGAACGTCTTGGCCGCCGCGGAGCGGAAGCCCGCCTGCGGCTCACCGCGCTCGGTGGTCGCCGCCGAGGCGTACACCAGATGCCGCGCGGCCTCGATCTTCATCGCCAGCTCGGCCAGGATGAACTGGATGCCCTGGAAGTCCCCGATGCGCTGCCCGAACTGCCGGCGCTCGCGCACGTAGTCCACGGCCGCGTCCAGCGCGCCCTGCGCGATCCCCAGCGCCTGCGCCGCGATCGTCGGACGGGTGTGGTCCAGGGTGGCCAGCGCCGTCTTCAGGCCGGTGCCCGGCTCGCCGATGATCCGGTTGGCCGGGATCGTGCAGTTCTCGAAGTGGATCTCCCTGGTCGGCGATCCCTTGATCCCCAGCTTCCGCTCCTTGTTGCCCACCGAGAAGCCCGGGTCGTCCCGGTGCACCACGAACGCGGAGATGCCCCGTGAGGGCTTGTCCGCGTTCGGGTTGCTCACCGCCATCACCGTGTACCAGGTCGACTCCCCGGCGTTGGTGATCCAGGCCTTCGTGCCGTTGAGCACCCAGTGGTCCCCGTCCAGCTGGGCGCGGGTGCGCATCGACGCGGTGTCCGAGCCCGCCTCTCGTTCGGAGAGCGCGTACGAGATCCCGGCGCCGGCCGCGATCTCGGTCAGCACCGTGCGCTTGAGCTCCTCGTCGGCGGACAGGATGATCGGCTGCGAGCCCAGCTTGTTCACCGCCGGGATCAGTGACGAGGACGCGCACACCCGCGCGACCTCCTCGATCAGGATGCACGCCGAGACCGCGTCCGCGCCCTGGCCGCCGTAGGACTCCGGGATGTGCACCGCGTGGAAATCCGCCTTCACCAGGGCGTCACGGGCCTCCGCCGGAAACCGTTCGGCTTCGTCCACCTCCGTCGCGTATGGCGCGATCTCCTTCTCCGCCAGCGCGCGTACGGCCGCGCGCAGCGCCTCGTGTTCCTCGCCGAGCTGGTAAAGCCCGAAGCCCTGGCTCATCCCCGACTCCTTCCCGGAAGATCAACTGTGATAGTCGTAGAAGCCACGACTGGACTTCTTGCCCAGCAGGCCGGCATCGACCATCCGTAGCAGCAGCGGCGGGGCGGTGTAAAGGGGCTCCTTGAACTCCTCGTACAGCGAGTCCGCCACCGCCTTCACGGTGTCCAGGCCGATCAGATCCGCCAGCCGCAGCGGCCCCATCGGATGGGAGCAGCCGTACACCATGCCGTTGTCGATGTCCTCCACCGACGCGAAACCCGACTCCATCATCCGGATCGCCGACAGTATGTACGGGATCAACAGCGCGTTGACCACGAAGCCCGCCCTGTCCTGCGAGCGGATCACCGTTTTGCCCAGCGCCCCGGTGGCGAAGTCCGTCACGGCCGCCAGGGTCTCCTCGGAGGTCAGCAGCGACGGGATCAGCTCCACCAGCTTCAGCACCGGCACCGGGTTGAAGAAGTGCAGGCCCACCACGTACGCCGGCCGGGTCGTGGCCATGCCCAGCTTCATGATCGGAATCGACGAGGTGTTCGACGCCAGGATCGCCTCGGGTGAGGCCACCACCTTGTCCAGCGCCGTGAACACCTCCAGCTTGGCCTGCTCGTTCTCCGCGATGGCCTCGACCACCAGGTCCCGGTCGATGAAGTCGTCCAGGCTGGTGGTGTAGCGCACGCGGCTCAGCGCCGCGTCGCGCTCCTGCTCGCTCAGTTTCTGGCCGCGGACCGCGCGCTCGAACGACTTCTCGATCCGCCGCTGCCCCGCCTCGAGCGCGAGCTGGCTCACCTCGGTCACCACGACGTCCAGCCCTGCCCGGGCGCTGACCTCGGCGATGCCGGAGCCCATCAGCCCGGCACCCACGATTCCCACCCGCTGGATCCCACTCATGTCCAGTTCTCCTCGTCCTGGCCCGGTGGGCCGTCGCCGCTCGTCCTGGCCCGTGGGCGCCGTTCCCGCGCCGGCTCGGTAGCTTTCCGGATCTTTCCGGTTTTCGCCGGCGGATGAGAGCTTCCGCCGTCACGCGCGAGAGATATTTTGACATCCATCTATCGGATGTACAAGCTTCCTGCCGTCGATACCGTACCCATCGCCGTCCATCACGCTGGGTCGGGTGGCCGGCTCCGGCCGGAGGCATGTCGCGATCTTTACAGGTAATCCCGGGACCGGGCTGTGAGCCGTAGCGACACCAGGACATTACTTTCCGTTATATCGCTTCGTGGGCCGGTTCCGCCGGCCGTTGACGCCGCGGGCGGACGGGGTGGCCGGCCGTACCACGTCCCCTGTCCGTTCCGGTGGTGGGTGCCCGCGTCCTGTGGAACCGGGTGGAATCCGTCTGTATCCGGTTTTATTTGACGTGATATGGCGGAATCCGGTGCTGTCCGGTGGAACTCCGCGTGATCGGTATGAACCGCCGTGGCATGCGTGCGTCAGGTTTTCGAGCGCGTGCTGTAGCGGTTATGTTGCGGACAGTCAGGCAGGCAGGCAGGCAGGCAGGCGGGCGGGGCGGAGCAGGGG
>NZ_CEVIVD010000082.1:15789-17236 GCF_982290655.1 Protofrankia sp. CiP1_Cm_nod3 | reverse complement strand
AGGGGCGGCGGGCGGGATTCGCGCCGGCTCGCCGACGGAGCCGCCCGACGGAGCCGCCCGGAGGCGGGACCGGTCGAAGGCAGGACTGATTGAAGGCAGGGCAAGCCGGCGGCAGGGACCGGCGGCAGGGACCGGCGGCAGGGAGCGGCGCTGGCGGGAGCGGCGTGGCAGCGGATGTCGCGCGCTGTGCCGGGGAAGCGCCCGGGACATGCCCACCGGAACGGGCGGGGGGCCGCGGGACGGGCGGAGGAAACGGCGGTGGGGGACAGCGGTGAAACGGAACAGCATGGCCATCCGGACGGTGACGGCCGCCGCCGGGGCGCTCGCGGTGGCGCTGTCCGCCGGCGCATGCGGGGGAGGGCCCGCCGGTGGCCGGCGCGCCCAGTACGCCATCGGTTTCCAGGGGCCGCTGTCCGGCGCCGACCAGCGGTTCGGCCTCGACACGGCCAACGGCGCCCGGGCAGCGGTCGAACGGGCCAACAGCAGCGGGCGGCTCCCGTTCACCCTCCGCCTGGTGACGGCCGACGACTCCGGCGACGCGCGGCAGGCGCCCGGCGCCGCCCGCAGGCTCATCGACGATCCGGACGTCATCGCCGTGGTCGGGCCGCTGTCCTCGGACACCGCCGGGGCGAGCGAACCGCTCTACAGCCAGGCCGGCCTGCTGTCGGTGAGCCCGACCGCGACGGATCCGCGGCTGACCGGGCTCGGTTTCGTCAGCTTCTACCGTGTGGCCGCCTCCGACACCGCGCAGGCAACCGCCGCCGCCGACTACGCCGCGAAGGCGCTCAGATCCCGCAGGGTGTTCTCCCTGGACGACGGGAGCGTATACGGCACGGCGCTCTCCGGCGCCTTCGAGAAGGAGCTGCGGGCCCGGGGGGCGGCGGTCACGCACGATGCCGTCGAGTCCACGGGGAGCTATACCGCCGAGGCGGCGAAAATAATATCCGGGAAACCGGACACGGTGTTCTATGCCGGTCATCCCCAGGAGTTCGCGTCGCTGGCCGGGGCGCTGCGCGCCGGGGGGTTCACCGGGGCCGTCATGAGCGGCGACGGGCCGGCCGACGACCGGTTCGCCGCCGCGGCGGGCGCCGAGGGCGCCGAGGGCGCCTACCTGATCGGCCCGTGCGGCGGCCCCCCCGGTGACCCGCGGGCCGCCGGCTTCGTCGCGGACTACGGGCGGGTCACGGGCGGCGCGGAACCGGGCAGCTGCTCCGGGGAGGCGTACGACGCCACGACCGCGGTCGTCGAGGCGCTGCGCGCTCTCGGGCCGAGGGCCGGCCGGGAGGCGGTGACGCAGACGTTCGCCTCGGTCGACATCCAGGGCGTCACCAGGCGGGTCGCCTTCGCCCCGAGCGGTGACGCCGCCGATACCACCGTGTACGTCTACCAGGTCCGCGGCGGCCGGCGGCACCTGCTCGGAACCACCGCGGCGCTGACCGGGCCCTGA
>NZ_CEVIVD010000082.1:10790-15624 GCF_982290655.1 Protofrankia sp. CiP1_Cm_nod3 | reverse complement strand
CCGCCGGCACCACAGGCCTGACGGACGCCGCCGCCTCCCGCGTCGGCTACCCGAATCCGCATGGTGCGGGTTGGCGGACAGCCAGCGAACAGTTGTAAGCGGCAGATAAATAAGTGAAACCCGGGACGGCCTTTGGCGCCGTCCGCGCCTTCCCCGTGCGCGGACGTTATCTACTCGTCCATCCCGGGTCCCACTGTCAGTGGACGCTAGGACCCAACCGCCGTCGGCGTCAATTCGCCGGGCGGAGCGCATCCGCCTGTTGTTTGTGCACTGTGTCTTCCCGCTGTGATCAGCGGTTCCGCGGCGTTGTGACGGTGTCCCGTTCCCGTCCGCCGGCCGGAGCGCGGCCTGCAGCCGGGCCTTCCTGTCGGCCTTGTGTCACGTGGTGGCCGGCACACGCGTGGTGGCCGGCACATACACCTGGGCGGGAACAGGCCGGCCGGGACGGCTGGACAGCCGCGTCCTGCCCGGCTCGACGGGCAGCGGCAGCAGCCCTGGCCCCTCCCGCGACCGTTCCGGGAAGTTGTCGCTATGTTTTGTTTCTGTTGTCACCGCCTCCGGTGTCGCCGCCGTCCTCGGTGTCACGGCCTCCGGCTGTTGTCACCGTCGCCGGTCGGTGCCGGGGCGCCGCCGGCCGGTACCCGGTCGCGGAGCATGCAGGTCAGGCGGGACGTGCACACCAGGCGCCCGGCATCGTCGGTGATCCGGATGTCGAAGGTGGCCAGGGACCGGCTGGCGTGTACCCGGGTCGCGACGCCGGTGACCGTCCCGGACGACGCGGCCCGGTGATGGGTGGCGCTGATCTCGATACCGACCGCCGCCCGGCTGGGACCGGCGTTCAGCATGGCGCCGACCGACCCGGCCGTCTCGGCCAGCACCACCGAGGCGCCGCCGTGCAGCAGCCCGTACGGCTGCCGGTTGCCCGCCACGGGCATGGTCGCGACCACGCGCTCGGTGCTCGCCTCGACGATCGTGATGCCCATCCGCTCGGCGAGCTCGCCGCGCCGGGTGTTGACCGCCGCCAGCACGGCCACCGGGTCGGAAGGGTCCACGACGATGACGTGGTCACCGGCGCCGCCGTCGGCCGGGCCGCGGCGAGCGGAGTCGTGATCGGAAGCCGTCGCTGTGTGTGATGGAACCGACGGGCCCGGCGCGCTCCCCGATGACGGGGCATTCCACGAAGTCTGCGAATCTGTCACGTCAAAAACCTACATATCTCCCCACCCGCGCACCGGCATGGCGTGGGGCCGGCATGGCGTGGGGCGGGCCGGCGAACCGCGATGGCGGCGTACCGGGCGCCGGGCCGCGGCGGGGGAGGGGCCGGGCCCGCGGGTCCGGCCGGCCAGGGCCGCCGCCCCGGGCGCCAGGCCGGTGATCTCTCCAGGGATGATCACGGACCGGGCCGGCGGCCGCCGCCCCGGGCGCCGGGCCGGTGACGGCGCGTTCCCTGCCGGAAGGACTGTCGGACCGTCTCCATAGAATTGCCGTCGTGCCCGCCACGACCACGACCTCCGGCAACCCCCCCGTCGGCAAGGCTGCTGCCGGCAAGGCTGCTGCCGGCCGGCCGTCGCGCGCGGCGTCCGCCCGGCCGGCCGGCGGCGCGGCGGCGGGGGCCACGGCGGGTGAACCGCGGCTGCTCCTCCTCGACGGCCACTCCCTGGCCTACCGGGCGTTCTTCGCGCTGCCGGTGGAGAACTTCTCCACCACGACGGGGCAGCCGACCAACGCCGTCTACGGCTTCACCTCGATGCTGATCAACGTGCTGCGGGACGAGCGCCCCACCCACGTCGCGGTGGCCTGGGACCTGCCGACCCCGACCTTCCGGCACACCCAGTACGCCGAGTACAAGGCGGGACGGGCCGAGACGCCCGCGGACTTCGTCGGTCAGGTCAGCCTCATCCACCAGGTGTGCGACTCCCTGGCCGTCCCCGGGGTCGCCGCCGCCGGCTACGAGGCCGACGACGTCATCGCCACGCTCGCCACCCAGGGCGCGGCCCTGGACATGCAGGTCCTCGTCGTCACCGGTGACCGGGACGCGCTGCAGCTCGTCGACGAGCGGGTGACGGTGCTGATGACCCGGCGCGGCATCAGTGACATGACCAGGTTCACCCCCGCCGAGGTGGAGGCGAAGTACGGCCTCACCCCGGCGCAGTACCCGGACTTCGCCGCGCTGCGCGGGGACCCGTCGGACAACCTGCCGTCGGTGCCCGGGGTGGGGGAGAAGACCGCCACCAAGTGGATCCAGCAGTTCGGGTCGCTGGCCGCCCTGGTGGACCGGGCCGACGAGGTCGGCGGGAAGGCGGGGGCCTCGCTGCGCGCGCACCTGGCCAACGTGATCCGTAACCGTTCCCTGACCGAGCTGGCCCGTGACGTGCCGCTGGCGGTCACACCCACCGACCTCCAGCTCCGGCCGTGGGACCGGGAGGCCGTCCACCAGCTCTTCGACACCCTGCAGTTCCGGGTGCTGCGGGAGCGGCTGTACGCGGCGCTGGGCACGGTCGAGCCCGAGGCCGACGCCGGCTTCGAGGTGACCGCGCGGGTGCTCGAGCCCGGGGAGGTGGCCGGCTGGCTGACCGCGCACACCGGCGGCGGGCAGCGCCTCGGCGTGTACGTCCGGGGCGGCTGGGGCCGGGGCACCGGCAGCGTGACCGGCCTCGCGCTCGCCACCGCCGCCGGCGCCGGCGCCTGGATCGACCCCACCGCGCTCACCGCGGACGACGACGCGGCGCTGGCCGCCTGGCTGGCCGACGAGCGCCGGCCCAAGGCCGCCCACGACGTCAAGGGGCCCATGCTCGCGCTCGCCGCCCACGGGTTCTCCCTCGCCGGTGTCACCAGCGACACCGCGCTCGCCGCCTACCTGGCCCTGCCCGGCCAGCGCACCTTCGACCTCGCCGACCTCGTCCTGCGCTACCTGCGGCGCGACCTGCGCCCGGAGACGTCCGGGACGGGGCAGCTGACCATCGACGGGTCGGACGAGACGGACGCCGCCGCCGCCGACGTCGTGCGGGCCCGCGCGACGCTGGAGCTCGCCGACGCCCTCGACGCCGACCTGGACCGCCGCGGCGCCACCGCGCTGCTGCGCGACGTCGAGCTCCCGCTGGTCACGGTGCTCGCCGGGATGGAGCGGGCGGGGATCGCGGCCGACACCGACCACCTGCTCGAGCTCCAGAAGCACTACGGCGCGCAGGTCACCGAGGTGGCCGCGCAGGCCCACGAGATCGTCGGCCGGCCGTTCAACCTCAGCTCGCCCAAGCAGCTGCAGGTGATCCTCTTCGACGAGCTGGGCCTGCCGAAGACCAAGAAGATCAAGACCGGCTACACCACCGACGCGGACGCGCTGGCCTGGCTGGCCACCCAGGCCGACCACCCGCTGCTGGCCGTGCTCCTGCGCCACCGTGACGTCGCCCGGCTGCGCACGGTGGTGGACTCGCTCATCCCGATGATCGACGACGCCGGCCGCGTCCACACGACGTTCAACCAGATGATCGCGGCGACCGGACGGCTGTCCTCGGCTGACCCCAACCTGCAGAACATCCCGGTGCGCACCGCCGAGGGCCGCCAGATCCGCCGGGCGTTCGTCGTCGGCTCGGGGTACGAGTCCCTGCTCACGGCCGACTACTCGCAGATCGAGATGCGTATCATGGCGCACCTCTCCGGTGACCAGGGGCTGATCGAGGCGTTCGCCTCGGGTGAGGACCTGCACACGTTCGTCGCCGCCCAGGCGTTCGGCATCCCGGTGGGCGAGGTCGACCCGGAGCTGCGCCGCCGGATCAAGGCCATGTCCTACGGGCTGGCCTACGGCCTGTCGGCGTTCGGGCTCGCCGGTCAGCTCGGCATCCACCCGGAGGAGGCCCGCGCGCAGATGGAGGCGTACTTCGCCCGGTTCGGCGGGGTGCGTGACTTCCTGCGCGGCGTGGTCGAACGGGCCCGCGCGGACGGCTACACCGAGACGATTCTCGGCCGCCGCCGCTACCTTCCCGATCTGACCAGTGACAACACGCAGCGACGGCAGATGGCCGAGCGGATGGCGCTCAACGCCCCCATCCAGGGCTCCGCGGCCGACATCATCAAGATCGCGATGCTCGGTGTCGACCGGCGGCTGCGGGAGCACGGGGCACGGTCACGGCTGCTGCTGCAGGTGCACGACGAGCTCGTCCTGGAGATCGCCCCGGGCGAGCGCGCCGACGTCGAGGCGCTGGTGCGCGCCGAGATGGGCGGGGCCTACCGGATGTCGGTCCCCCTCGAGGTCAGCGTCGGTTCCGGCCGGACATGGGACGACGCGGCGCACTGACATCTCCGGCGCCGTCCCGGCGCCATTCCCGTCACCGCCCGTCATTTCTGTCGCCCTCCGTCCTGTTGTCATCTTTTCTGTCGCCATCCGTTATTGTCCTTTTTACGCGGTTGCTGTCCGTTCTGTCGCCACGGACGTCTGCCACCGGATGCCCCGACGTGGGCGTGGACCGTCGGATTCGGGTTACTGTGGAGAAACGGCATCGTTCCCGTGTCGTGATATGAACGTCAACTAAATGTCCGGCCCGTTCCCATCCGTATCTCGCCGAGTGGGTTTTTCCCGGGTCCGGGCGGTCGCCCGGACAGGTGCAGGTGCGTCGCGGTGCGCGAGCGTCGCAGTGCGTGAGCCGCTCCCAGCTGTGGGCTGACAGGTTCCGCCGGCCCGGCGAGCCCCGTCGGCGAGCCTGGTGGAAAGACCGAGGCCCGGCAGCCATGTCGAGGCCCGGCGGAAAGGCATTGTGTCGTTGTCCGTGTAGTGCACCGATGGCCATGAAGTGGAGCCGTCTACGCCGTCGCGCCCGGCCGCCCCGGATCCGGGATATGT
>NZ_CEVIVD010000082.1:7241-10537 GCF_982290655.1 Protofrankia sp. CiP1_Cm_nod3 | reverse complement strand
CCCCGGATTCGGGTCATATTCCGGATTCGGCCGGTGCGGCCGTGGCGCCGCGCACCCGATGGCAGGAGGACCGATCGCCGTGAGCCTCTCGTTCTTCACGGACCGGCGGCTTTTCCTGATTGTTCTTTCCACGGTGGGCATCGTCGCGTTCACGGCGTTGGCCCTGCTGCCCGGCTCGCCGGGGCAGGACCGGCTCGCCACGTGGCTGGCGGCGGCGATCAGCGCGGCCAACCTGCTCGCGGCCATGCTGCTGGCCCGGATCGGCCCAAGAGCGCACCAGCTCCTGGTCTTCTCCTCACTGCTGGCCGTCACGATCGCGCTGGGCGGCAGCGACTCGGGCCGGGACAGCGACCTCTACCTGCTCTGGTACTTCTGGATCGCCGCCTACGCCGCGATGGTCGTCCGCCTGCGGGTCGCGCTCCTGCACGCGCTGGTCATCAGCGCCAGCGCGGTGCTGGGGGTTGCTCTCAAGGGCGACCTGTACCCCGGTGGGGCGGCGGTGGTGATGGCCATCGTCACGATCGTCGCCACCACCCTGGTGACGTTCTGGGTCGGCCGCTGGAACCATCTGCTGATCGTCCGTGACCTGCTGACGGGCCTGGCGAACCGGTCCGGCCTCGCCCACGCCGCCCAGCCGGCGATCGCCGCGGCGGTCGCCGACGGCCGGCACGCCGTCCTGGTGCTCCTCGACATCAACCGGTTCCGTGAGGTCAACGACGCCCTCGGCCATCCCGCCGGCGACCGGTTGCTCCAGGTCGTCGCGATGCAGCTGCGTAACGTGGCGACGGATCCCGCCCTGGTCGGACGTCTCGGCGGCGACGAGTTCGCCGTCGTCCTGTGCGGGCTCGAGCTGCCCGACGAGCCCGCCGCCGCCCACGAGCACCTGCGCGCGATCGGCCGTACCGTGATCAGGCAGCTGCGCGGCCCGTTCCGCATCGACGGGGTCGACGTGGAGGTGGAGGCCAGCGCGGGCGTGGCGGCCGCGCCGACGCACGGCACGACCCTCGGCACGCTGCTGCCGGCCGCGGACGCGGCCCTGCACGCGGCCGCCCGTGAGAGCGAGCGGGTCGGCGTCTGGGACGCGGGCATGGGCGGGGTACGCCCGTGGGAGCTCGCCCTGCACGCGCAGCTGCGCGCCGCGATCGCCGGTGACGAGCTGGTGCTGCACTACCAGCCGCTGCTGTCCTGCCAGACCGGCCGGATCGCCGGGGTGGAGGCGCTGTTGCGCTGGGCGCATCCGAGCCGGGGGCTGCTGGCGCCCGGCGCCTTCCTGCCGATGGCGGAACGGTCAACCCTGATCATCGACCTCACCGAGTGGGTGCTGGACGAGGCCCTGCGCCAGTGCGCGGACTGGGCCCGCGCCGGCGAGCACACCCCGGTGTCGGTGAACCTCTCGGCGCGCATGCTCGTCCGCGACGACCTGCCCGACCTGGTGTCGGAGACGCTGGGCCGGCACGGCCTGCCCGCCGACGTCCTGACCCTTGAGATCACCGAGAGCGCGCTGGTCACGCAGCCGGCGCGGGCCGCGGCCATGCTCCGGAAGCTGCGCACCCGCGGGGTCAAGCTGTCGCTGGACGACTTCGGCACCGGCTACAGCTCGATGGAGATCCTCAAGACCCTGCCGTTCGATGAAGTGAAGATCGACAAAGGGTTCGTCTCCGACGCCCACGGCAGCCTGCCCGACGTCGCGATCGTGCGCTCGGTCCTGGATCTCGGCCACCGGCTGGGGCTGCGCGTGGTCGGGGAGGGCGTCGAGGACGCCCGGGCCATGCGGATGCTGATGGAACTCGGCTGCGATCTGCTGCAGGGCGACGCGATCTCGTCCCCGCTGCCGCCCTCCGCGCACCTGCTGACGGTGCTACGCGCCGGCACCTACGAGGTGTCCCTGGCCCCCGTGGGCGGCACCGGGCCGCGGCCCGCCGGTGCCACGCACCCCGGCGGCGCGGAACCGCCATCTGACGGCGGGCCGCCATCTGACGGCGGGCCGCCATCTGACGGCGGGCCGGTAGCCGCCGCGCCGACAGCCGCCGCGGCCGCCGTGGCCGCCGCTGACGGGCCGGCACCCGAGGGCGGCCCGGGAACCGTCCGCGGGCCGGCATCCAGCGGCCCGCGGGCCGGCGGACGGCCAGAGCCAGGGCCAGAGCCAGGGCCGGGGCCAGGGCTGGGCGACACCGGACCGCTCGCCCTGACACCGGCGGACGAACCGGGCCGGCGCGGGGCCCCACCCGGCCACCAGCTCCTCGAGCCCGACCGGGACGGCGCGTTCGACGAGATCGCGACGCTGGCCGCCCGCCTGTGTGCCACGCCCGCGGCGTTCGTCGCCTTCCGGGGCGCCGACCGGCAGTGGCGCCGGGCATGCTACGGATCGACCGCCACCGAACTGCCCCAGGAGGCCCTCCTCGGCCTGGACGCACCGGCCGGGCCCGCCGCCGTGGTGGAGATCCCCGACATCGCCGGCGACCCCCGTTTCGCGCGGCTGGCCGCGCTCGGCCCGAGCAGCCCGTTCCGGTTCTACGCGGCGGCGCCGATCCGTACCCCGGACCACGCGGTGATCGGCCATGTCGCGGTGCTCGACCGTGTCGCGCGTGCCCTCACCCCCGGGCAGAAGGAGTCCCTGGCCGCGCTGGGACGGCAGAGCGCGCACCTGCTGGCGGCCCGGCGGGCCGTGTGCATGGCCGACCAGGTCACCGCCGCGCTGGGCGCGCTCGACCAGTTCTGGTACCCGGACCATCTCGACCCGGCGGTGTCGATGGTCGCCGAGGTCTCCCGGAACCTGCTCGACGCGGACGCGGTCAGCCTGCTGCTCGCGGACATGCCCGGCTCGACGGTGTTCCACGTGGCCGCGTCCGCCACGAGACCGGACGAGGACACCATGATCTCCTCCGGGGCCCGCTTCACGGAAAGTGACGAGACCGGTATCGGTACCGTGCTGCGCACCCGGGCACCGGTCTTCTTCCCGGACGTGTCGACGTCACGGCCGTTCCCGCACCGGGTCGTCCGCCGGCCCCGCATCGCCTCGGCGCTGCTGGTGCCGATCCCCGGTGAGGGCGGCCTGATCGGCCTGGTCGCGGCGTGCTGGGCGGCGACGCGCACCCGGGTCGACCAGGCGGGGCTGCGCGCGGTCACCCTGCTCGGCGGGCAGGCCGGCCACACCCTCGCGCGGCTGCGCACGGCCCAGGTCCGCGTCCGGGAGATCGGCGTCGACCCGGCCACCGGCCTGACCAGCCGGGACCGTTTCCTGACCGTCCTGCAGGGCCTGCCGGCGGGAACCGCCGTCTGCCTCTTCGGGCTGCCGG
>NZ_CEVIVD010000082.1:0-6436 GCF_982290655.1 Protofrankia sp. CiP1_Cm_nod3 | reverse complement strand
TGACCGGCCCTGACCGGCCGGTCAGGGCCCGGCTCCCCGTGGGCGGCGCCGGGCGGTCTACGCCTTCCCGCGGCGGCGTTGCGCGGCCGCGACCACCACGTCGGCGGCCAGCAGCAGGATCGCGATCCAGGAGACCGTTGCGATCTTGTCGAATGCCTGGACCCACTCCCCGTTGACCGGCAGATGGTGGCGGAGCTGCACCTGGACGACGTATCCCACGCTGACCAGGAGCAGGCCGGCCGGGGCGGCCCGCAGCAGCAGCCGGCCACGCGGCAGCACCAGGGCGGCCAGCGTGCTCACCCCGGTGACGACGCTCGCGACCGGATTGACCAGCGCCAGCGCGGCCAGGGCCACCGCGGCGGCCAGCGCGAGCGCGACCGGGACGGGGACCCGCGCGGCGCGGGCGGCCAGCGGCTCGAACACCGGCAGGTCCGGCGGCCCGTCCGGGCCCTGGCCGGCCCGCCGGCGCCGGCGGGCCGTCACCACCAGCAGGACGGCGCTGGAGACCAGGGCGACGCCGGCGGCCGCCAGGGCGCGCCGCACCAGCGTCTGCGGCGTCCAGGTCAGCGCGATGTCGAAGCCGGCCGCGGTGGGGGTGATCCGCCAGCCGTTGGCGTAGCCGTCCACGAGCACGGGCCGGCCGTAGTCCGTGTCGCCGGAGGTCGCCCGCCAGCCCGCGGACAGGCTCTGGCCGAGCACCAGCCAGAACGGCTGCCCGGGCCGCGCGCCGGTGACCCGCAGCCCGAACGAGGTCGCCGTGGAGCCGGTGACCGCCACCGCCGGCGCCGCCGCCGTCGAACCCGTGGCCGTGGCCGTGGCGGCCGGGCCCGCCGGCGCGGGGCCGGCCGTTGCCGGTGCCGCCGGTGCGCCCACGGGCTGCGAGGTGAGGATCAGCCGGTCGAGGTCGTAGCCGGTCCGCGCGCCCTCGACGGTCCGCAGCACGTGCTCGCCGGGGCCCAGGGTGATCGGATCACCGCACAGTGACACCGCGAGCCCGGCGCGGCCGAGCGCGTCCGCGCTGGAGCCGGTGATCCGCACGGGAGCCGGACGCCCGTCGATCGTCATCAGGTCGTCGCGGCAGGTGCCGGGCAGCTCGGCCCGCGGCGGGGGCACCCGCAGGCCGGCGAGGCCGACCTCGGCGAGCCCGACCGGCATGGAGATCTGGGTCCCGCTGATCGGGTCGATGGTGGTGGCCACCCGCACCCTGTCGACGACGAGCCGGATACTGCTGCCCCGCACGGGCGGGAAGGACATCGTCACGGTCCGGCTCGCGCCGGGCTGCCCGAGGTCGCTGACCGGCGGGACGGTGAGGGTGTCCACCCGCCGGCCGTCCACGATCAGCCCCAGGGCGGTGGGCACGGAGTGGCTGCCGTCGGCGACCACGGACAGCGTCAGCTCGGACAGGTCCACCGGCCGGGGGGAGTCGACCTGGATCCAGGCGCCCTGCTGCATGCCGAAGCCGGGGCTCCACGCGGTGGCCGGGTCGCCGTCGAAGGCGCTGGCACTGCCGGCCGCCAGGTCGCCGGGCAGCCGGCCGGAGGACGCGGTGGTGACCCCGCCGGCCGGCCGGCCGGCCGAGGCGCCGAGCACGAGGTCGTCGGCGTAGGCGGAGGCCCGGGCGGTGCCGGTCAGGGTGAAGGCCCGCGCGGCCGGCAGGGTGAACACGCGGGCGACGGCCGGCTCGGTGTCGGACTTGAACGGCTCGGCCGGGTCCGCGCGGTCCCGGGTGACCTGCAACGTCAGACGGTGCCGCAGGGAGTCCGCGCCGGTCGCGGAGAGCAGGTCGGTGGGCATCCGCAGCAGTTCCTGGACGTGGGGCGCGCTCCCGTCCGGTGACACGATGTCGACCTCGGCGAACCCCACGCTGGACAGGCCGGCGTAGTTCGCGCGCTCCCCGATGTTGGTGGCGTCGATGGTGATGTCCAGCCGGGTGAAGCTGCGGGCGGGGAAGGACAGCACCTGGCCGGCGGGATCCCGGGAGCTGTCCGTGAGCGGCACCGTCACCGGCGAGCCGCCGTCGAAGCGCAGCGTCACCTGGGTGATCCACCGGTTGCGCGCGCCGGTGAGCGGCTGGACCAGCCGCACCCGGTCCGTGGTCACCGGGCCGGCCAGGCCGACGCGCAGGCGCTGCCCGGCCGGGTTGGCGAACGCGCCCACCCGCCAGGCGGTGTCCGGGTCGCCGTCGACCGCGCCGGCCGGGCGTTCCGGCGGGCTGTAGGAGAACGTGTTGCCGTAGTCGGTCGCCTCCACCGAGGCGATCCGCGTGGAGGCGGTCGGCGCGGGCTGGCCGGCAGGCCGCAGCACGGCGACGGTCTGGGACGCCTCGGTGGCGTCCGGGAAGACCGGCAGCCGGTTGTCGTTCGGGTCGGGGGTGAGCGGCGCGCCGCCGGGGGCCTCCACGTAGCCGTACCCGTCCCGGACCGAGCTCCAGCGTTCCGCCCGCCGCCGGTTACTGTCGGTGAGCAGCAGGTCGGCGCCGTCGTCCAGGGCCTGTCGCAGGCCGGCGGGGTCCGCGGCCAGCGAGCCGGTGTAGAGGATGGCCCGGTTCCCGGCCACCGCCTCGGCCAGCAGCCCGGCGGCCGCGGCGTCCACCAGCCCCTCGCCGTTCCCGCTGACCAGCAGCGGGGCAGCGGTCGTCGCCGTGCGCACGATCGGCCTGGCGTCCCGGACCCCGAAGGCGGCCAGCGCCGGCGGCGCGGGGGCGTCCGGGGGCGTGCCCAGGGCGATCTCGTCGTTGAAGGGGATCCGCGAGGTGTCGGTCACCGGCGGCCCGAAGCGGCGCGGCGCGTCCAGGCCCGCCGGCACCGGGCCGGTGAACAGCCGCCAGGTCGGCACCGGCCGCGGGGTGCGGAACCGTTCGTACTGGAAGTTGCTGCGCAGCAGCACGTCGCCGACGCCCATCAGCCGGGCGATGTCGGCCAGCGAACCGGTCTCGAACACCCCTTCCTGCAGCCGGCGGTCGAGCGCGCGCAGCAGGTCGGCGGACGCGGGGGCGCTGAGCGGGATCAGTTCGCGGGAGAGGAAGGGCCGTTCGATCAGTCCGGGCAGGACGGGGTCGAGGGTCGTGCCCCACCGGTAGTGGGAGAAGGGCGCCCCGGGCAGTTCCAGCACCCGGGTGGCCGTCCCGGCCGCGTCCAGGTCGGCGGCGGCCTGTAGCTCGTAGGCGGGAAGCTTCTCGGGCCGGTCCAGCCCCGCCTCGACGAACTGGCCGCGCCACAGCGGGCTCAGGTTCGCCACGATCAGCACGACCACGACCACCCACGTGACCCCCGGCACGGACGTCGGCAGCCCCGGCCACGCCCGCACCCGCGCGCCGCGCACCCGGGCGGCCTGCCGCCGCCCCCGGCCGGGCGTCTCCCGCGCGCGCCGCGCCAGCCCCTCGTCGACGCGCTGCGTCAGCGCGGCGAGCCCGCCGGCCAGCAGCACCGACAGGCCGAGGGCGACCAGCGGCACGGCACGCGGCATCGAGCGCAGGGCGAAACCGGCGGTGGACGCCTCGGCGAACGACCGGAAGGCCCCGCCCAGCGGCGAGGGGTGCTCGTACGGGTAGACCCCGACCGCGACCGCGGTGCCGACGAGCACGAGCAGGACGAAGTACGCCCGGTATCCCCACCGGCACAGCGCCGCGCCCGCCAGGGCCAGCAGCGGCACCGTGAAGCTGATGATGATCACCCAGATGGTCTGGGTGTAGTCCCGGGACGGGGCGATCCAGGTGCCCAGCGCGTCCCCGCCGTAGAAGTACCAGTTGCCCAGGCCGCGCAGCACCTCGGAGGCCTGCGAGGCGCTCGCGACCGTCCTGAGCGTCTCACTGTAGGCGAGGATGTCGACGCCGTAGCCGGCCTGGGTGACCAGGCCCGCGATCCACCAGGCCGAGCAGCCCACGACCGCCACCACAGCCCGGGCGCACATGCTCAGCGCCGGGCCGAGACGGGCCTCCCGGGTGACCCACACCGCGAACGGCAGCCACAGGACCGGCGCCAGCAGCACGAAGATCAGGCTGGACGCGTTGCTGCTGCCGACCAGCGCGACGGTGACGCCGAACGCCGCCGGCCAGCGCCAGCCGTCCGGCCGCCACCCCGCCAGGCCGCCCCGCGCCTCGCGCAGGCCGCGGACCGTGATCCCCAGCAGCCAGCCCAGGCCCGTGTACGGCAGCAGGATCGCCGACATCCGCGCCTCGTACTCGAGGACGTAGGGGGTGAGCATGTAGCCCACGGCGGCGACGAAGGCGTACCGGTGCGGCCAGCGGAACGAGCGCATGCAGAACAGCACGCCCGCGCCGGCCAGGAACAGCACCGAGCCGGTCCACAGCCGCTGGGCGGCCCAGGTGGGCAGGCCCAGCAGGTCCAGCAGCCAGAAGAAGGTGCCCTGCGGGAGCAGGAAGCCGATGTTCTGATGGGTGACCACACCCATCCCGACACCGGGATCCCACATGATCCCCGCTCGTCCGATCAGCTTCTGGGGCTCCAGGTAGAGGTAGGCCTTGGTGTCGACGCCGACCCGGCCGGGCGCGGTGAGCAGCAGCGGGAGGTAGCTGATCGCGGCCAGCAGCGCCGTGGGCCACGATGGCAGCAGCCGCCGCGGGCCGCGTCCCGGTGGGCCGGCGGGGGCGGCCGGCCGGCCGGTGATCCGGCGGCCGAGACCGCGCCGTGGGCGTGCTGAAGGTGCGGTCAGGGTCACCGTCCAACCCAATCATCCTGGTCCGGTCCGCGGCTGGCGGGTGCCGCCGGGAGGGGCGGCCGCTCGCCGGGCCGGTTCACCGTGACGGCTCACCTGGCCGGCGCGGTGCGTGCGGGCCGCGTCCGGTGCATCTTAGGGATCTCTCCGACGGTGGCGCGGCGCGGGTGGCGGGATGGAATGCCACATGTCGCGTCGGTCACGGTGCAGCCCGCCCCGGGGATGGCCCGGCGGTCTCGGCGCCGCCGCCCGGCGGCCCGGTGCCGGCCCGGGCGGCGCGCCGCGCCGGGCGGCGGCCCGTACCAGCGGCCCGGCCGCGGCCAGCAACGCCACGTGTATGGCGAGCTCTATACGGGCGGTGATGATCGCGTCGCCATGCGCCCACCACAGCGCCGGGACGGTGAGCGCGGTGGCGGCGGCCAGCACGGCGAGGACGCGACGTTCCCCCACGGCGAGCAGGTAGTAGGTGCACAGGACGGTCGCCCCCAGGCAGGCCATCGCGCCGGCCAGCGGCGCGAACGCGGGCGCGCGGACGGCCAGGGGCGCGCCGAACGCGAGGGTGAGGCCCGCTCTCGGTGCGGCCAGCGCGACGGCGAGGAGCGCCGCGGCCGGTACCGCGAGCATCGCCAGCGTCCCGCCGAGCTGGTGCAGGGCGTGCTCGCCGCGGTGCCGGCGGCTGGCGGTCTCGGGGAGCAGGAAGCCGCCCAGGGCGACCGCGGCGAAGACCAGCGCCTTGCAGGCGACGGACACCGCCGCGTACGGGCCGGCGTCGGTGGAACCGCGCGCCCCGAGCACCAGCAGGTCGATGTTCTGCAACAGCCCGAGGAACACCAGCGCGGTCAGCGCGGCGCCGATCTCGACGGTCGGGCGGTCCGTCGGCCCGGCGAGGCTCGCCGGCCCGGCGGGGGCTGTTGGCCCGGCGGGGGCTGTTGGCCCGGCCGGGCGCGCCTGCGCGTCGGGGGCCGGCCGCATGGCAGGGACGGCGCGCGCGGCACCGGGCTCGCCGGGGTGCACCCGCGGCCGGCTACTGGCGGCCGGGCCGCTTCGGAGGGCCTCACCTTCGAGCAGGCCGCCTCCGGACGGGCCGCCTCCGGACGGGCCGCTTCGGGACGGGCCGGTGCGGGACAGGCCACCGCGCCGCCGTCCAACGCGGGGCCGCAGGGCCCGGCGCGAGTGGACGAGCCCCACGAGCACACCGAGCAGGGTCGCCAGACAGGCGCCGGCCGGCCCGAGGCCGGCGAGCACCAGCCCGACCGCCAACACGCCACGGGTCAGCCCCTCAAGCGCGAGGTTGACCGCCAGCGCCCGGTGCCTCAGGGCGGACTGGAGCAGCCCACGGTCGACGCAGAGCAGGCACCACGCCGCGCCCGCGGTGAGCGTCTCCGCCACGCCGCCGGGGCCCGGCAGGGACAGCGCGGCGGCGATCGTGCCGCGCAGGGCGAGGCCTCCGGCAGCCACGGCCAGCGTCAGCACGGCCCCGGCGCGGCGCACCCGGGCGACCCAGGCGTCGGCCAGGGCGCCACGGCCGTCCCGCTGCCAGCTCGTGATCGTGCGGACGACCCCGACGAGCAGCGCGCTGCCCGGCATGGACAGCACGAAGAACAGCGCCAGGAGCTGAGCCAGCGCACCGTAGGCCACCGGCGGGAGCTCGCGCGCGAGGACGAGCGTGACGAGCAGGTTCGCCGTGTTGACGATGACGCCGGCCGCGGCGATCGGGGAGGCCGCCCGCACCGCGGTGGCGGTCGCCCGCCCCGCCGGCACC
>NZ_CEVIVD010000081.1:0-22318 GCF_982290655.1 Protofrankia sp. CiP1_Cm_nod3 | reverse complement strand
TCACCTATCGCACAGTCGAGGGAAGCCCGCGTTACGGTACTGCACGCAGTAGGTCATGTAAGGGAATCAGCGGTAGACGTCCCGGCGGTGTCCGAGCTCGACGACCAGGACGTGCAGCGCACGGTCGTTGATGATGTGGATCACCCGGTAGTCGCCGACCCTGATACGCCAGTGCCCGGGCCGGCCCACCATCGCCCTGCAGCCCACCGGCCGCCGGGGTGTGTTCCAGCGTCGCGGTCGCGCGCAGCAGCCGGTCCTGAACGGCATGGGGCAGCTTGCCCGACGCACGCATGGCCGCACGCTCGAACGTGAGGGTGTAGGCGACAGGCGGCATAGTGGACCATCCTGCCGTCGCCGACGTCCGCTCAGGTCAGCAGGTCCTCGCGCGTGAACCCGAGCTCGGCCAGCACCTCATCGAAGGGCACCGGGTCGCCGCCCTCGGCGAGCGCGGCGTCCAGGCACTGACGGTCGTACTCGTCCTCCTCGTCCGTGGTCTCGTACACCACGTCGATCACCGGCTCCGACATGCGCTCACCCCCTCCGGGACGGATCTCTAGTCCGGCATAGACCTGACGGTAACCCGTCGCCCGCCATCGCGGCACCACCAGGGCCGAGGAGACGCCTACATCTCCGCGACAGCGGCCTGCCCCTCCTGTCGATCATCACGTGACGATCGGCAGGCGAGGCAGGCGACGCCTCACCGGTGAGCGTGAGCCGTGTTCGTCGAGCGGCATGCCCGACGGGTAGCGCTGGGCCTATCCGCGGCCGTCGAGCGGAGCGGAGCAACGGGGACGGAGCCCCACAGACCGTAGCGCTGGGCCTATTCGTGGGTGTCAAGGCCGTAGGCGGCCAGGGCCTGGGTGGCGGCGGCGTGGATGCCCGTGGCGATGTCGGGGGGGTCGAGGACTCTGGCCTGGTCACCGAGGCCGAGGAGCAGGCGGTGCAGCCAGCCGGGCTCCCAGACGCGCAGCTCCACCAGCAGGCGGCCGCCGTCGAGCTCACGGCGGGAGACGACCGGGTAGTGGTCGGCGACCCAGCGCGCGGCCGGTTCCAGCTCGAGGACGACCAGCGTCTGCGCCGGGCCGGGCTGGAACAGGCCGTCGGTGTCCCGCGGGCGGGCCCGCGGCGGTGGGTCGGCGGGCGTGTCGAGGACGGTGACGCCGTCCGGGCCGTCGATCCGGTCGAGGCGGAACAGCCGGACCTCGGCCGACCGGTGGCACCAGCCCTCCAGGTACCAGTGGCCGTCCCGGGTGAGCACCCGTATCGGGTCGACGTCGCGTTCGGTCAGCTCGTCACGGGACCACACCAGGTAGCGCAGGCGCAGCCGCCGGCGGCGGGCCACCGCCTCCTGGACGGCCCGCAGGACGTCGTCCTGGGCGTCGAGCTCGACGCGGACCCGGTCGGCGGGCAGGGTGCCGACGGCGTCCGCGAGCTTGCCCAGCGCCCGGTCGAGCGCGTCGCGGGCGGACAGGCCGGGCACGTCGGCGAGGGTGCGGGCCGCGACGACCAGCGCCATCGCCTCGTCCGCGGACAGCCGCAGCGGGCGGTCGAGGGTCTGCGGGTCGAGGACGGTGATCTGGTCGGCGGAGTAGCTCAGGTCGATCAGGTCGCCGGGGGCGCCGCCGGGCAGGCCGCAGACGAACAGCAGGTCCAGGTCGTCCCGCAGCTGGCGGACGGTGATCCCGAAGGTGGCGGCGGCGTCGTCGAGGCACACCCCGGGATGGGCGCGCAGCCACGGCACCAGGGCCAGCAGCCGGCTGAGCCGGTCGGTGGCCGCGGAGGAGGACGCCGGCGAGCTCACGGCACGTTCTCCGGCAGCGTCGCCGCCCCGCTGGACGCCCTGCCCGCTTCCCCGTCGGACGCCCCGGCCGACGAGGGCACCGGCGGAACCGCCGGATCCCTGGCCACCGTGTCAGCGACCGGCTGGACCACCGGCGGGACCACCGGCGGGACCACCGTGTCCCCGGTTGGCTCCCCCGGGGACACGGCCGTCGGCTGCCTCTTCCGTCCCCCGGTCGGCTTTTTCACCGAGGAGGCCGCTGGGGAGGCCGGTGGGGATGCCGGGGCCGCGGAGCAGGAGAACGCCCGGGAACCGGCCGGGTCCGCCGGTTTCGCCGCCGGGCGCGGCCGATCGATGCCGTCGTGGGCCCGGGCGGCGTCGGTGAGGCGGCGGACCACCTCGGCGCGCAGCTGGGCCGGCCGCTCCACCAGCACGTCCGCGCCGTAGCCGGCGATCCACCTGGCCACCTGCTCGGTGTCGGAGTAGTCGATCTCTACCCGGTCCATGCCGGCCGGCGCGGCGACGGAGCCGTCCCCGGCGCGCCCCGGCGCGGGGCCGCTCCCCGGCACGGGATGCGGTGGGCTGTCGGGGAGCATCCGCGCGTACCGGCGCAGCGCGTGACCGGCCCCCGGGCGGATGCGCAGAACGGCGGTGCGGGTGAGCTCGGGCGACGGCGCCGACGCGGACACCAGCGCCCGCAGGTCGACCCCGTCGGGGACGCGGACCGCGCCCGCCGGCCCGAGCGCCCGCACGGGGCCGGTCACCCGTGACAGCCGGAAGACCCGGGGGGCCTGCCGGTCACGGTCGTGACCGACGAGGTACCAGCGTCCCCGCCAGGAGACCACCCCCCACGGTTCGACGTGGCGTTCGCGTGGCTCGGTCTCCTCCACCTTGCGGTAGGGGAAGCGGATGGCCTGCCCGGCCTGCACGGCGGCCAGGCAGGGCGCGAACGCGGGCTCCGTGGTGGCGACCCGGGGCTCCAAGCCGCCCGACAGCCCGCCCGGGACGCCCGGGAGGCCGTCCGGGCCGGGCAGGGTGCGGATACCGCCGGCCGCGAGCTTGCGCAGCGCGCTGGCGGACGCGTCCGCGAGCGCCGTGCTGGACCACAGCTGGGCGGCGAGGCCGAGGGCGGCGGCCTCGTCCGGGTCGAGGGAGATCTCCGGCAGCGCGTAGTCACCGCGGCGGATGCGGTAGCCGACCTCGTCGTTCCAGTACGAGTCCGACCCGGTCTCCAGCGGGATGCCGATGTCGCGCAGGTACTGCTTGTCCCGCTCGAACATGCGGCGGAACGCCCCCTGCTCGTCATCGGTGCCGCCGGGGGTGTAGCCCTCCACGAGCTCGCCGATCTCGGCCACGGTGAGGAACCGCGATGTGGCCATCAGGCACATCGTCAGGTTCAGCAGCCGTTCCAGCCGACGACGGGACACCATACGAGGCTAGAACACCTCTGTTGGATCTTCAGCGCCGCCCACGCGGCAGCCCGTGCGGTGAAGCGTCGGCCGTGCGTCCGAAACGTCCGGGCCGGCAGCTGTCGTTCGAGTGGCCGAAGAGCCGGGCGGCCCGTTGCGGCCTGCCCGGCCTGCCCCGCCTGGCCGGTCCGTCCGCGTCCGCGTGGACCGGCCGGGCGGGGTGCCGGTCAGCTGTCGCTGGCCTGGACACCGACGAGGTCGACGACGAAGACCAGGGTGGATCCGCCCGGGATCGGCCCCTGGTCCGCCGGGCCGTAACCGAGCTCGGGCGGGATCACGAGCGTGCGCCGGCCGCCGATCCGCATCCCGGTGATGCCCTGCTGGAAGCCGGGGATGACGCTGTCCAGCGGGAAGATCGACGGCTCCCCGCGGTCCCAGCTGGCGTCGAACTCCTTGCCGTTGGCCCACAGCGTGCCGACGTACTGCACCGACACGGTGCTGGTCGGTGACGCCGCCGCGCCGGTGCCGACCACGAGGTCGCGGGTCACCAGCGTCGCCGGCGGGGTGCCGGCGCCGGCCGCGATCGTCGGCTTGGCCGACAGGCTGCCCGCGCCCGTCACTGTCGGTAGCTGCGGTTCGCCCGTCCCGTCGGGTGCGGTGGAGCTGCCGCAGGCGGTGAGAGTGACGGGTAACGCGGCGAGAAGAATGGAACAGAGTATGACAAAACGGACGCCGCGGCCAAGGCGGGGGACAACGGTCACAGGTAGGTGGTCCTCACATGCTGGCGATGAGTTTGTCGACCCGGTCGTCGACGGACCGGAACGGATCCTTGCAGAGCACCGTACGCTGTGCCTGATCGTTCAGTTTCAGGTGCACCCAGTCAACGGTGAAGTCGCGCCGCTTCTCCTGGGCCCGCTTGATGAACTCACCACGCAGCCGGGCCCGGGTGGTCTGCGGCGGGACGGACTTCGCCTCGAAGATGTCGAGGTCGCGGCTGACCCGTTCCACCAGCCCACCACGTTCCATCCGGTAGTACAGGCCCCGGTCACGATGGATGTCGTGGTACTTCAGGTCGATCTCGGCCACCCGGGGTGAGGCCAGCGACAGGCCGTGCCGGTGCCGGAACCGGTCGATGAGCACGTACTTGGTCACCCAGTCGATCTCGCGGGCGACCAGCTCCAGGTCGTCGGTCTCGATCGCGAGCAGGGTGCGGCCCCACAGGTCCAGGACGCGCTTGGCGACCGCGTCCCCGCCGCGGCGCTCGACGAACTCCTGCGCCTTGGTGAAGTACTCGCGCTGGATCTCCAGCGCGCTCGCCTCCCGCCCGTTCGCCAGCTTGATCCGGCGCTGGCAGGTCATGTCGTGGCTGACCTCGCGGATCGCCCGGATGGGGTTCTCCAGTGACATGTCCCGCAGCACCACTCCGGCCTCGATCATGCGCAGGACCAGATCGGTCGATCCGATCTTGAGCAGCATCGTGGTCTCACTCATGTTCGAGTCGCCGACGATCACGTGCAGGCGGCGGAACCGCTCGGCGTCGGCGTGCGGCTCGTCCCGGGTGTTGATGATCGGACGGGACCGGGTGGTCGCCGACGACACCGACTCCCAGATGTGCTCGGCACGCTGCGAGATGCAGTACACCGCCCCCCGCGGGGTCTGTAGGACCTTGCCCGCCCCGCACAGGATCTGCCTGCTGACCAGGAACGGCACCAGGACGTCGGCCAGCCGGCTGAACTCGCCGTGCCGCCCCACCAGGTAGTTCTCGTGGCAGCCGTAGCTGTTGCCGGCCGAGTCGGTGTTGTTCTTGAACAGGTGGATGTCGCCGGCGATACCCTCCTCGCGCAGCCGCCGTTCCGCCTCGACCAGCAGCCCCTCCAGGATGCGCTCGCCGGCCTTGTCGTGGGTGACGAGGTCGGGCACGGAGTCGCACTCGGGGGTGGCGTACTCCGGATGGCTGCCCACGTCGAGATAGAGCCGGGCACCGTTCTTCAGGAAGACGTTGCTGCTACGGCCCCAGGAGACGACCCGGCGGAAGAGATAACGGGCCACCTCGTCCGGGGACAGCCTGCGCTGGCCGCGGAAGACACAGGTGACCCCGTACTCGTTCTCCAGGCCGAAGATGCGGCGATCCACACCGACGACCCTATGCCGCCCGCCCACCCTGGTGTGAGCGGACGCTCCCACCCGTGCGCACCGATGGCCGCCCGCGGCCCCGCCGGGGCCCACCGTGACACGGAGGGCAGCGGCATCATCGCCTTGAGTATCAAGACGAGCCGGGTGCGTGCCCGCGTCGGGTAACGTCCGCGTCGAGGGCACGGACGGCGCGACCCGGGGACGACCCGGGACGATCTGACGGCGATCCGGGGACCGGCTCTTTCGAGGACAGGAGATCCGCCGGAGGCGGGAGAGGACGACCAACATGACAGTGACACCCGAACCCTCCGCGGCCGTCACGACCGTGGGCGCCGCCACCCCCGCCACGGTGGTCGCGCCGCGCCCGGACGGCCCGGCCCACGGCGGGGTGGTCGTGGTCCAGGACGCGCGGGGGATCACGCCGTATCTGGTGTCGGTGTGCGCGCGGCTGGCCGGCGCCGGCTGGCTCGCGGTCGCCCCGCACCTCTACCACCGGGACGGGATCGCCGAGGTCGACCCGGCCGGCAGCTGGCCGTCCGCGCCGCGACAGATGACCACCCTGACCGCCACCGGCATCACCACGGACGTCGACGCCGGCCTCGCCCATCTCGCCGACGCCGGTCTCGCCCCCGGGCGGACCGCGGTGATCGGCTTCTGCATGGGCGGGACCGTGGCGCTGTTCACCGCCACCCGCCATGCCGTGGGCGCGGCCGTGTCGTTCTACGGCGGCGGGGTGCGCACGCCGTACTGGGACGGCATACCGCCGCTGGTGGAGCTCGCGCCGGCGCTGCGCGCGCCATGGCTCGGCCTGTACGGCGAGGAGGACGTGCTGATCAGCGTCGACGAGATCGACGCGCTGCGGACGGCCGCGGGCACGGCGGCGGTGCCCACCGAACTGGTCAGCTACCCCGGCGCCGGGCACGCCTTCCACAGTGGCGACCGCGCCGAGATCCACCGGCCGGCGGCGGCCGAGGACGCCTGGAACCGGACGCTGGCCTGGCTGCGCGCCCACGTGGCCGCCGGCTGAACCAGCCCGTCCCGAGCCCACGGCGGGCGACATCAGACGAATCGCGTGCCGCCTCGGGGCCGGTACAGGCCCCCGAGGCGGCACGCGACAGACATCGCGCCGCCTCGGGGCGTGCTGATCTGCTCGGCCGCCGGCGGGAGAGCGGCCGGCCGCCGGGTCAGCCCGGGGTGTCGGCGGTCTCGGCCAGCAGCGCGTCCAGCTGCGGGCCGGAGATGCGCTTGAACAGCCGGCGGTTACGGGTACGGTCGAGCATCGCCACCTCGAGGTTGGCCGAGGACAGGACGCGGTCGCCGTTGGCGCCCGGGGGCGTGCCGGCCCGCAGTGCGTTCGCGGCGACCCGCAGCGCCGTGGCCAGCGGCTGCGCGTCCGCGTGATGCTCCTTCAGGGACGTGTTGACCTGCTCGGACTGCCCGCCGATGGCCACGAACCCGCGCTCGTCCGCGATCGACCCGTCGTAGGTCAGCCGGTAGATCTGGTCGGAGGCGGCGTCCTCGCCGACCTCCGAGACGACGATCTCCACCTCGTACGGCTTGATGCTGTCGGTGAAGATCGTGCCGAGGGTCTGGGCGTAGAAGTTGGCCAGCGCCCGCCCGGTGACGTCCCGGCGGTCGTACATGTACCCGCGGACGTCCATCATGCGCACGCCCGCCGTCCGCAGGTTCTCGAACTCGTTGTACTTGCCGACCGCGGCGAAGGCGACCCGGTCGTAGATCTCACTGATCTTGTGCAGGGTGGACGAGGGGTTCTCCGCGACGAACAGGATGCCGTCGGCGTAGCTGCGCACGACCACGCTGCGGCCGCGCGCGATCCCTTTGCGGGCGTATTCGGACCTGTCCCGGACCTGCTGCTCCGGGCTGGCGTAGCCAAAGGGCATGGTCATGTCAGCCTCCCGGGTTCGTCAGACGGCCGGCGACGACGGCCTCGACCACGGCGCCCACCTCGTCGTCGGTGAAGCGACGGAAACCGTCCTCGGTCACCGCGGCGACCACCGGGTAGATGCGGCGGGTCAGGTCCGGGCCACCGGTGGCGGAGTCGTCGTCGGCGGCGTCGTAGAGCGCCTCCACGCCGACCCGGACGGCCTCGTCCTGGGTGAGGTCGTCCCGGACCTTCTTCTTCAACGCGCCCCGGGCGAAGACGGAGCCGGAGCCGATGGCCTGGAAGCCGTGCTCCTCGGCCCGGGAGCCGGTGATGTCGTAGGAGAAGATCCGTCCCCTGCCGGCGTCGAGGTCGTAGCCCGCGTACAGCGGGATGACCGCGAGCCCCTGGAGCGCCAGGCCGAGATTGTTTTTGATCATGAAGGACAGCCGGTTGGCCTTCGCGTGCAGGCTGAGGGTGGAACCCTCGATCTTCTCGTAGTGCTCGAGCTCGACCTGGAACAGGCGGACGAGGTCCGCGCCGATCCCGGCCGTGCCGGCATAGCCGACACAGGAGTACTCGTCGGCGTGGAAGACCTTCTCGACGTCCCGCTGCGCGATCACGTTCCCCATGGTCGCGCGGCGGTCACCGGTCATGATCACGCCGCCGGGGTACGTCACCGCCACGATCGTCGTGCCATGGGCCACCTCGGTGACGGCGGCCGGCAGACTGCCGCGCGCGCCTGGCAGCAGCTCGGGCGCGGCGGTGGACAGGAACTCGGTGAACGACGACGTTCCCGGTGTCATGAACACAGACGGTAGACGTCCGGCGACTCCCGCTGGATCAGCCACGCATCCCCCTTCAGATAGTCGATGGGTCGGGTAACGGGTAAGTCGGGTAACGGGTAAGTGGTATCAGGTCGTCGGTGAGGCCGCCGAGACCCATGGTGCGGATGGCGCACGCAGCGACCCGTAGTGCGCTGACGCACGCCGAGGCCCATGGCACGCCGACACGTACCGTAGCCAATAGTGCACCGATGTGCACTGTGGCCCCTGGTGCGCTGGCACGCATGATGACCCGTGGTGCGCTGACGCACACGATGTCACTGTCATCCCGCGCCGCTGATGCCGGGGGCGGTCCACCGGCGACGTCGCCGGGGCCGCGCCCTGCCGCGACCGGGGTGGGCCGTGTGCGGCCCGGCAGCCGGCGGACCCCGGTCTGAGCACGCACCCGTCCCGCGCTGCCTGCCAGCGGGCTGTGCCGTGCCCCACCCGGTGGCCGACGTCCCGGCCGGTCTCCCGGCCCCGGTCCTGATGTTCCCGCTCGGCCGTTGTGGCCGGCCGGCGGGGGGCTGCCTACTCGCCCCCCTTCTGGACGTAGCCCTTGACGAACTCCTCCGCGTTCTCCTCGAGCACGTCGTCGATCTCGTCGAGCAGGGAGTCGACGTCCTCGGACAGCTTCTCGTGCCTCTCCTTGATGTCGCTGGCGCCGGACTCCTCGACCTCGACGTCGTCACCCTGGTCCGTCCGTCGGCCCGCGCGCTGCTGACCGCCGCCGGTGTCCTTCGTGGCCATGAGACCCTCCTTCGATCGTCTGGAGCGACACTATCTCCGGGTCCGGACATCCTGAGGCGTTCCTCGCCGCCCGCCACCGACCTCACCACGTCGCCGTGGCGGATCCGTCGCGGCGCCCGCCCGTGGCGCGGCACACGCGGGTCTGCCCGGCCGTCGGCCACACCACACCCGTCGACGGCGGTGTTGGCCGGTCCACGGGCCCGCTGGCCCCCGCCACGGGTACGGGCGGAGCGGGTCCCGTACCCGGGCCGTGCCCCGCCCGGCAGCCGGGCTCCAGCGGCGGTGGCGGTGGCGGACGGTCAGCCGTTGGTCAGGGCGTCCACGAGATCCTGGGCGGTCGGGCAGCGGGCGAGCAGGTCGCCGACGTGTGCCCTGGTGCCGCGCAGCGGCTCCAGGGTCGGTACCCGCTGCAGGGAGTCACGGCCGATGTCGAAGATGACCGAGTCCCAGGAGGCGGCGGCCACCTGCTGCGGGTACAGCGCCAGGCAGCGGCCCCGGAAGAACGCCCGGGTGTCGTGCGGCGGCTCGGTCATGGCGCGGACGATCTCGTCCTCGGTGAGCAGCAGATCGACCCGGCCGCGCGCCACCAGCCGGTTGTACAGGCCACGGTCGGGCCGCACGTCGGAGTACTGCAGGTCGACCAGCTGGAGCCGGGGCGCGTCCCAGCCCACCCCGTCCCGCGCCCGGTAGCCCTCGAGGATGGCGAGCTTGGCGACCCAGTCCAGCTCCCGGGAGCAGGACATCGGGTCGTCCTCCAGACGCACCAGGACGGACTCCCAGCGGGAGAGCACGTCCGCGGTCTGCGCGTCCGGATCGGTACCGAAGCGGTCCTCGACGTACTTGCGGGCCTGCTCGAGGTACTCCATCTGCAGCTGGACGGCGGTCATCTTCCGGCCGTCGCCGAGCGTCAGCAGGTGGCGCAGGGACGGGTCGTGGGAGACCGCCCGCAGGCTGCTCACCGGGTTGTCGACGCTGAGGTCGACGTCCAGCCAGGAGTCCTCGATCATCGCGAGCACGAGCGAGGTGGTCCCGACCTTGAGGTAGGTCGAGATCTCGCTCATGTTCGCATCGCCGATGATCACATGGAGCCGGCGGTACTTCTCCGGGTCGGCGTGCGGCTCGTCCCGGGTGTTGATGATCGGACGCTTCAGGGTGGTCTCCAGGCCGACCTCGACCTCGAAGAAGTCGGCCCGCTGGCTGAGCTGGAAGCCGGCCTCCCGGCCGTCCACCCCGATGCCGACCCGGCCGGCGCCGCAGACGACCTGCCGGGAGACGAAGAACGGGATGAGATGGCGCACGATGTCGCCGAACGGCGTGGACCGGGCCATCAGATAGTTCTCGTGGCAGCCGTAGGAGACGCCCTTGTTGTCCGTGTTGTTCTTGTACAGGTGCACCGGCATGGTGTTCGGCACGGACAGCGCCCGGCGGGCGGCCTCGGCCATCACCCGCTCGCCGGCCTTGTCCCACAGCACCACGTCGCGCGGGTTGGTCACCTCGGGCGTGGAGTACTCCGGGTGGGCGTGGTCGACGTAGAGGCGGGCGCCGTTGGTGAGGATGACGTTGGCCAGGCCCAGGTCGTCCTCGTTGGCGGGCGCGGACGGATCGACCACTGGCTCGCGGGGCAGCTCGAAGCCCCGCGCGTCGCGCAGTGGTGACTCCTCCTCGAAGTCCCACCGGGCCCGGCTGCCGCCGGTCGTCTGTCGGCTGGCGTAGGAATTGACCACCAGCGACGAGGCCAGCATCTGGTTGGTGGTTGGCTGACCGGGCACCGAGACGCCGTACTCGGTCTCGGCTCCCATGATCCGGCGAACGCTCACACTGTCAGCGTAGGTGCTTTGAGCCCACACCGAGACCTGGACCGGACGGGTGACCTTCGGTGACCGTCCGACAAACCTCCAGAAATACGGACCAAACACCCATCGACGGCCCGTCGATGGCCGGAAAATCCCGGCCCGGGCGCGTGCCGCGCCCCGTCAACGCCGAGGGCGGGAGAGCAGGGAATCCCCGCTCTCCCGCCCTCGGCGGAACGTCCTGCGTACCCGGAAGAGACCCGTGGCTGTGCTTCTCCGCCGTTCCCTCGCCGTTTCCTCACCGCGTCCCCGATGCTCCTCGCGGCTCTGCGCACACCGAGGGGAGGACACCGAGGGGGGACGAGACGGAGCGGGGCCCGGCCCTGGGACGCCCTGGCGTGGGCGCCCCGGGGCCGGGCCCCGCTCCGTCCGGTGCCTTCCGGTCTCCTCGTCCGCTCGGCTGGGCCGAGCGGCTTACAGGTACTGGCCCGTGTTGGCGATCGTGTCGATGGACCGGCCGGCCTCGGTGCCCTTGGTCCCGGTGATGAGCGTGCGGATGTAGACGATCCGCTCGCCCTTCTTGCCGGAGATCCGTGCCCAGTCGTCCGGGTTGGTCGTGTTGGGCAGGTCCTCGTTCTCCTTGAACTCGTCGACGCAGGCGTTGAGCAGGTGCTGCATGCGCAGCCCCTTGACGCCCCCCTCGATGAGTTCCTTGACCGCCATCTTCTTCGCCCGGGCGACAATGTTCTCGATCATCGCGCCCGAGTTGAAGTCCTTGAAGTACAGGACCTCCTTGTCACCGTTGGCATAGGTGACCTCGAGGAAACGGTTCTCCTCGCTCTCGGCGTACATCCGCTCGACGACCCGCTGGATCATGCCCTGGCAGGTCCCCTCCCGGCTGCCGCCGTTCTCGGCGAGGTCCTCGGCGTGCAGCGGCAGGTCGGGCGTGACGTACTTGGCGAAGATGTCCTTGGCCGCCTCGGCGTCCGGACGCTCCACCTTGATCTTGACGTCCAGTCGGCCCGGGCGCAGGATCGCCGGGTCGATCATGTCCTCACGGTTGGACGCGCCGATCACGATCACGTTCTCGAGCTGCTCGACACCGTCGATCTCGCTGAGCAGCTGCGGGACGATCGTGTTCTCGACGTCCGAGGACACTCCGGACCCGCGGGTCCGGAAGATCGAGTCCATCTCGTCGAAGAACACGATCACCGGCATGCCCTCGGACGCCTTCTCGCGCGCCCGCTGGAACACCAGCCGGATCTGCCGCTCGGTCTCGCCGACGTACTTGTTCAGCAGCTCGGGGCCCTTGATGTTCAGGAAGAACGCCCGGCCGCTGCCCTGGCCGGTCTGGGCCTCGACCTTCTTCGCCAGCGAGTTGGCCACCGCCTTGGCGATGAGCGTCTTGCCACAGCCGGGCGGGCCGTAGAGCAGGACGCCCTTCGGGGGCTTCAGCTTGTGCTCCAGGAAGAGCTCCTTGTAGAGGAACGGCAGCTCGACGGCGTCCCGGATCGACTCGATCTGGCCCTTGAGGCCACCGATCTGTTCGTAGCCGATGTCCGGTACCTCCTCGAGGACCAGCTCCTCCACCTCGGACTTGGGGATGCGCTCGAACGCGTACCCCGACCGAGTCTCGATCAACAGCGAGTCGCCGGCCCGCAGGTGCCCCTCCAGCAGCGGCTGGGCGAGCAGGACCACGCGCTCCTCGTCGGTATGGCCGATGACCAGAGCCCGGTCACCGCTTTCCAGGACCTCCTTGAGCAGGACGATCTCGCCGTGCCGCTCGAACGCGCGCGCGTCGACGACATTGAGGGCCTCGTTGAGCATGACCTCCTGCCCAGGGCTCAGATCGCCGACGCCGACGTTCGGCGACACCGTCACCCGCAGCTTGCGCCCCTGGGTGAACACGTCGACCGTGCCGTCGTCGTACGACCCGATGAAGATCCCATAGCCGCTGGGCGGCTGGGCGAGTCGGTCGACTTCTTCTTTCAGGGCGACGATTTGATCACGAGCTTCGCGCAGTGTGGCCACGAGCCTGTCGTTCTGCCCGCTGAGGCCGGCGAGGTCCGCCTGGGCCTCGGCCAGACGCTCCTCAAGTACGCGAACCTGCCGCGGCGACTCGTTGAGCCTGCGCCGCAGCATCGCCACCTCCTCTTCGAGGAAAGCGACCTGTGTTGTGAGCTCGTGCACCTCTTTCTCGTACGCCGACGCTCGTGGATCTCCATCGCCTGGACGGCCCGAACTCCCACCGGAGCCAGAGCCCGAACGGGGACCGGACACCGCGCCTCCACCTCCCCCGTGCTGACCGGGACGCACCCAACACTACCGTTGTGACCGCCGCTGGCACGCCGGTCTGACGACTACGGGCCTGCTTTGGCGTAAACAGCGAGTTACGGTGCCATGGTGACAGACGATCGGAGCCCTGTGGCAACGCCCACGAATTTCTCTGCGGCATCAACGCCTTCGACGGCGTCCTCGACGTTGCGCGTGCGGGTGGACCAGGCGGAGTGCACCGGCGACGGCCTCTGCGTCCAGCTCGCCCCGACCGTGTTCGAGTTCGACATTGACGGTCTGGCATACGTCAAGGGCGCCGACGGTGAGCTGCGCACCCGGGCCGGCGCGTCGGTGCCGGTACCGCTGCCGCTGGTGGACGACGTCGTGGCCGCCGCGGACGACTGCCCGGGCAGCTGCATCTACGTCGAGCGCCCCGACGGGACCCTCGAGGCCGGCCCCGGCTCCTGACCGTCTCACCCGGGCGCGCTGTCTCACCCGGGGGCACCGCCCCATCAGGTGTCGGGTGCACCGGCATCCGGCGGCACCCCGGGAACATCTCAGCGGACCGGGCGGCGGGCGTACGCCGGGAGCATCCGGATGTTCCCGGCGCCTGTTCCCAGCGTCACGAAATCCGGCATCCGGATGTCGGGAATCCGACATCCGGGCGGTGGCGGCATCAGGAATCCGACACCGGGGCGGATGCCTGAACTGTCCCGGAGGCCTGTGCCTCCTCGGGACGCGCGCCCTTGGCGGGCCGCCGCCGCCGCGGCGGGGCGGTGACCCCGTCGGCCAGCCGCCGGGCCGTCACGAGGAAGCCGGTGTGGCCGACCATCCGGTGGTCGGGGCGCACCGCCAGCCCGTCCACGTGCCAGGTGCGCGTCATCGACTCCCAGGCGGCCGGCTCGGCGAACGTGCCGTGGGCACGCAGCTCCTCGACGACACGGGCCAGCTGCGTGGTGGTGGCGACGTAGGCGCAGACGACCCCGCCGGGCACCAGCGCCGCGCTGGCCGTGCCCAGCACCTCCCAGGGGGCCAGCATGTCCAGGACCACCCGGTCGACGTCCCGCTCGGCCGCCTCGGCGAGGTCCCCGACGTGCAGGACGTGGGCGGGGTGCGGCCCGCCGAAGAAGGTCTCGACGTTCCGGCGCGCGATCTCGGCGAAGTCGGCCCGCCGTTCGTAGGAGACGACCAGCCCCTGGTCGCCGACGGCACGCAGCAACGAGCACGACAGCGCACCCGAGCCCACGCCGGCCTCCAGCACCCGCGCGCCGGGGAAGATGTCGGCGTAGGTCACGATCTGCGCGGCGTCCTTCGGGTAGACCACGGCGGCGCCGCGCGGCATGGACAGGACGAAGTCGGTCAGCAGCGGGCGCAGCGCCAGGTAGGGCGTCCCCCCGGTGCTGGTGACCACCACGCCCTCGGTGCGGCCGATCAGGTCGTCGTGCTCGATGGCGCCGGCGTGGGTGTGGAACTGGCGGCCCGGCTCCAACGTCACGGTGTGCCGCCGCCCCTTGGGGTCGGTGAGCTGGACGCGGTCGCCCTTGGTGAACGTCCCGCGACGGTTGGCGGCGCCGGTGGGTGACCGGTGCGCCACCGGTTCGCCTTCGCCCGCGTCACCGTGCGGAACCGGCTCGACGCTCACCGCTGCTTCACCAGCCGGTCGACGCTCGCCGGGTCGATGCGGGCGACCAGGTCGACCATGGCGAGCACGCCCACCGGGCGTCCGTCCTGCGTCACCAGATACTCACTCGCGGGTGTGCCGCGTACCGCCGCCAACAGGTCCTCGCCTTCTAGTTCCGCTGCCAGCACCATGCCGGGGGTGATCGTGCGGCTGACCTCGTCCACGGTCATCCACGGCCGGCGGTGTTCGGGCAGGGCGTCCACCGCGGAGCCGTTCATGATCTTGAAAGGTGTGCCGGCGGAGTCGATCACGGCTACCGCGCTCGCTCCGAGCTCCCGGGCGCGTCGCAGCGCCTCGGCGAGCGGCACGTCCCCCTGCACCGGTAGGGTACGCCGCACCAGGCGCCCGGCCGACACCCCCACCAGGCGCATCCAGATCCGCGCCTGGCGCAGCGACTGGTGTGCCCCGAGCGCGATGAACGCCGCCACCACCAGCAGGTAGAGACCGGCGAACCGGTTGCCCGGGGAGAGCAGGACCCACAGCGCCAGCAGGCCGGCGACCGCGTAGCCGCCGTACGCGCCGGCCCGGACACCGCGCAGCCTGTCCCGGGTGCCGCCCCAGACGGCGGCCACGACCAGCCGGCCGCCGTCGAGCGGGAGGCCGGGCAGCAGGTTGAACGCGAAGAGGAGCAGGTTGGTCACGGCCAGGTCGAGTATGACCACGCTGGGCTGGGTGCCGCCGTCCAGCACGGTCAGCAGGGCGAAGCCCACGCCGGCCAGTACCCCGTTGACGGCCGGACCGGAGGCGGCGACCAGGAACTCCCGGGCGGGGGTCGGCGGCTCGGGCTCGATCGCGGTGAATCCCACGAACCCGTGCACGGTCACCGCGCGTACCCGCAGGCCGAGGCCGAGAGCCGTCAGGCAGTGGCCGATCTCGTGCAGGACCAGGGAGGCGATGAACCCGGCGGAGGTGATCGCGACCAGCAGGTACAGCCGTCCGTCCGCCACACCGGGCAGGCGCACACGGTTGGGCTCCAGCAGCAGCAGGCCGATGATGAGGCCGAACAGCAGCGCCAGCGGGGAGAGGTACACCGGTACGCCGCGGACCCGCCCGACGAGCATGCCGGGCTGCCGCCGGCCGGGCTCACCTCCCCGCCGGCCGCCTCCGTCGGCGTGCGGGGAGCCGGGACGCGGGACCTGGTCAGGCTGATCGGCCATGTCTGCGATGCTACGGAGTCTTTGCCGGTGGCGGGACACCCCGTCACCGGCGGTGCGCGTCGGGCGTATCCGACGTAGGGCGGCCAGGCAGTGCCGGTGCCGGCGGCACGGCCGTCGTCGGCACCGCGGTGAAGCCGGTGAGGTGAGCCGGTGACGAACTGGGACAGGACGAACTGGGATGGGACGGGGTGGGACGGGGCGGCGGCTCCGGCCGCCCGGGGCCGGCGTCCGGATTGTCGGACCGGCCGCCTATGGTCCGAAGGCATGAGCCCGTCCATGGACCTCCCGCCCGCGCCCGACGGGGACGCCCCGCCTCCCGCGGGCCGGATTCGTGTCGTCGGGTCGCTCTCGCCGTCGCGGGCGGGCGACTTCATGAGCTGTCCCCTGCGCTACCGCTTCCGGGTGATCGACCGGCTGCCCGAGCCGCCGAGCTCCGCCGCGGTGCGCGGGACGGTCGTCCACACCGTCCTGGAGCGGCTGTTCGACCATCCCCCGCCGGGGCGCACGATCGCCGCCGCCGAGGCGCTGCTGGAGCCGGCCTGGCGCGACCTGCTTGCCCGGGAGCCGGAGCTTGCCACCCTGTTCGCGGACGAGGCCGAGCGGGCCGCGTGGCTGGAGTCGGCCCGCTCCCTGCTCGCCGGCTACTTCAGCCTGGAGAACCCCGCCGCTCTCACCCCGGCGGCCCGGGAGCTCTACGTCGAGCACGTGCTCGGCTCCGGGGTGCGGCTGCGCGGCTACATCGACCGTCTCGACGAGGCGGCGACCCGCGACGGCCCGGCGTTACGGATCGTCGACTACAAGACGGGCCGGGCGCCCGGCCCGGCGTTCGAGGGCCAGGCGCTGTTCCAGATGAAGTTCTACGCCTACCTGCTCTGGCGGATCCGCGGCGTGATCCCCCGCGAGCTGCGGCTGTACTACCTGGCCGACCGGACCTGGCTGCGGGTGCAGCCCGACGAGAGCGACCTGCGCGCCACCGAACGGAAGATCGACGCCGTGTGGTCGGCCATCAGCCGGGCCCGGCACACGGGCGACTGGCGGGCGACCCCCAGCAAGTTGTGCGACTGGTGCGATCACAAGATCCGATGCCCGGCGTTCGGCGGGACGCCGCCGCCGCTGCCCGCCGCCGACCGTCCGGCCCCGGACGCCGCCGCGGCGGCCGGCCAGCCGGAGCCGGCCGCGGGGCTGGAGCCAGCAGCGCCAGCAGCGCCAGTGGAGCCAGTGGTGTCGACAGCGCGGCGGGCAACGGACGCACCGCGGCCGGACACAGGCCCCGGTCCGACAGATGGCTGACAGCCGGTTGACGGCAGCCCGGCACGATATGCGTTCATGGCGGTATGCGTTCATAGATTGTCGGTCGCCGTACATCCGGATTTCGGCGGCTATTCGGATCGCCGCCGGGCCGGACAACGTTGGAAAGGCGAGGACGACACCGAAAAAGTCACGGGCGATCCTCGGACGAGGGTGGGACAGTACCGGGAGCCGGGCGGATCCGATCCGATGAATGCGGCCTCGCCGCGGGGCCGGTCATCGCTTCGACGAGGGTTCCCCGGCGGACGGCGCCGATCGGTTCCGACCGGCGGAACGATCAGCGGGATGCCGCATTTGCCGGACGTCCGGGCCGGCGGTGCCGGTGGGTTGCCCGACCGGCAGGCTGTGATCGATATGTTGTGATCGGCACGTTGTGTGAAAGGAGCTTCTTCCATGAGCCGAGCGGGCCGGATCTCCGGCGCCGATCCCCAGGCCGAGCCGGTCGCGTCCCCGGGGCCCCCGGATCCGGCCGGTGCCGCCGGCGGGGTGGCCGGCGCCGCGGCCGCCGCCCGCGCCGAGGACCTGGTCAAGATCTACGGATCGGGGCAGACCGCGGTCACCGCCCTGCGGAACATCGACGTGTCCTTCCCTCGCGGCCGCTTCACCGCGATCATGGGGCCGTCCGGGTCGGGGAAGTCGACCCTGATGCACTGCCTGGCCGGTCTCGACACGGTGACCAGCGGCCGGGTCTACGTCGGCGACGTGGACCTGTCCAGGCTGTCGGACAAGCAGCTCACCCAGCTGCGGCGGGACCGCATCGGGTTCGTGTTCCAGCAGTTCAACCTCCTGCCGACGCTGACCGCCGCGGAGAACATCACCCTTCCCCTCAGCATCGCCGGGCGTAAGCCCGACCAGCAGTGGCTGCGCGCGGTGGTCGACGCCGTCGGGCTCGCCCCCCGGCTGAGCCACCGTCCCGCGGAGCTCTCCGGCGGGCAGCAGCAGCGGGTCGCCTGCGCCCGCGCACTGGTCACCCGACCGGACATCGTGTTCGCCGACGAGCCCACCGGCAACCTCGACTCCAGGTCGGGCGCGGAGGTGCTGGCGTTCCTCCAGCGGTCGGTGCGCGAGTTCGACCAGACCGTCGTCATGGTCACCCACGACCCCACCGCGGCGTCCTTCTCCGACGAGGTCGTCTTCCTCGCGGACGGGCGGCTCGTCGGCTCGATCCCGAACCCGACCGCGCAGAGCGTCCTCGAGCGCATGAAGCATCTCGACGATCTCCAGCAGGAGGCGTCCGCCGCCGGCGGCGCGTCGCCGGAGGGCCAGCGGCCGCAGCCCCGGCAGAGCCCGGACGAGTGGCACGAGGCGGCCCGGGAGCAGGGCCACGGATCCGCGGGCAGGGCCTGACACGATGCTGCGCGCGACCCTCAAGAGCCTGCTGGCCCGCAAGATCCGGCTGGTGCTGTCCGCACTGGCGGTCGTGGCCGGCGTCAGCTTCGTCACCGGCACGCTGGTTCTCACCGACACGCTGAACCGGACCTTCGACGGGCTGTTCGCCAACATCTACCAGAACGTGGCCGTCTCGGTCCGGTCGACCAACGCGGTGGACAACACCTCCGGGACCAGCAGCAGACAGCCCCTGCCCGCCTCCGTGCTGGACACCGTCCGGGGCGTCGACGGCGTGCGCGAGGCCTTCGGTGGCGTCGACGGCACGGCGGTCCTGGTCAACCCTCGTACCGGCAAGGCCGTCGACACCGGCGGTGGGCCCTCGCTCGGCACCAGCTGGGACGGTGGCAGCCAGACCTCCGCGGTGGAGCTCGCCAGCGGCCGCGCGCCGCGCGGGGCGGAGATCGTCGTGGACAAGGCCACCGCGGACGATGCCGACCTGCGGCTCGGGGAACAGGTGACCGTCCTCACCAACGGTGGGCCGACCCCCTACACCCTGGTCGGGACGTTCCGGATCGCCGGGCAGGACAGTCTCGGCGGTGCCGCGGTGACCGCGTTCGACACCGCCACCGCGCAGCGCGTGCTGCTCGCCCCGGGCGAGTTCTCCTCGATCAGCGTCGCCGCCGCCGACGGCCTCTCCCAGAACGAGCTTCGCGACCGGATCGCCCGGGTGCTGCCCGCCGGCATCGAGGCGATCACCGGCAAGCAGCTGACGGACGAGAACGCCAACACCGTCCAGCAGGCCATCGGCGGCTTCTCGACGTTCCTGCTCGTCTTCGCGGGCATCGCGGTCTTCGTCGGCGCCTTCATCATCTTCAACACCTTCACGATGCTGGTGGCCCAACGGGTGCGGGAACTGGCCCTGCTGCGGGCGCTGGGCGCCAGCCGGCGGCAGGTGCAGCTCGCGGTCCAGCTGGAAGCGGGGGTCGTCGGGTTCGTCGGAGCCACCCTGGGGCTGCTGCTCGGCGCGGGGCTGGCGGTGCTGCTGCGGGCCGCGACCGCCGCGATCGGGGTCTCCCTCCCCGAAGGGGGCCTGGTCTTCCAGCCACGGACGATCATCGTCGCCTACGCCGTCGGGATCCTCGTCACGGCCGTCGCCGCGTTCGTCCCCGCGCGCAAGGCCGCGTCGGTACCCCCGGTGGCGGCGATGCGGGAGACCTTCGTGCTGCCCGCGCGTTCGCTGCGTATCCGGGGGGTTGCGGGGGGTGCGCTGGCGCTCATCGGTGCCGCGCTGCTGGTGCTGGGCCTGACGACGGCCAGCGGCAAGGGCGCGGCGGCCGTCGTCGGCGTCGGGGCGGGGCTGGCCTTCCTCGGGGTGGCCACCCTCTCGCCGCTGCTGGCCCGGCCCGTCACCAGGGCCATCGGCAGCCCGTTGCCGGCCCTCTTCGGCGCGACCGGGCGGCTCGGGCGGGAGAACGCCATGCGCAACCCGCGCCGCAGCGCCTCCACGGCGTCCGCGCTGATGATCGGTCTTGCGCTGGTGAGCGCCTTCTCCGTGCTCGGCCAGTCCATCAAGCAGTCGGTGACGAACACGGTCCGCAACAACCTGGGCGCGGACTTCTACCTGACCTCGACCAGTTTCGCGCAGGGCTTCAGCGCCGACGTCGCCGGTTCGCTGCGGGACACCCCCGACATCGAGCTCGTCACCGGGCTGCGGTCCGACACGGTGAAGATCAATGATGCGAAGAAACAGGTCACCGCCGGTGATCCGGCGGCGCTGCCGGAACTGCTGGCACTGAAAACCACCGCCGGCGATCTCCAGGCCCTGGGCAGGGGCTCGATCCTGATCGACGAGGACACCGCCAAGGACCAGAAACTGACCGTCGGCCAGGAGGTCCCGGTGGTCTTCCCGGACGGGCCCACGACGCTGCGGCTGGTTGGCACGTTCGAGAAAAGCCCGGTGGCCGGGCAGTACCTGATCTCGCTCGACGAGTTCAGCCAGCGCTTCCCCACCAACACCCTGGACTTCTTCGTGCTCGTGAAAACGGCGAAGGACGCGGATCTCGCCCAGGTACGCCAGAAGATCGACACCGCGGTCAAACCCCATCCGAACGTGGAGGTCCGGGACCAGTCCGAGTTCATCCGGCAGCAGGAGAAACAGGTCGACCAGCTGCTGGGCTTCATCTACGTGCTGCTCGCGCTGGCCGTCGTCATCGCCCTGTTCGGGATCGTCAACACGCTGGCCCTGTCGGTCATCGAGCGGACCCGGGAGATCGGGCTGCTGCGCGCGGTCGGCATGAGCAGACGGCAGCTACGCAGAATGGTCCGGCTGGAGGCGGTCGTGATCGCGGTGTTCGGAGCGCTGCTCGGGGTCGCGGTCGGCAGCTTCCTCGGCTGGGCACTGACCATCGCGCTGAAGGAGCAGGGCATCGACACCTTCGCCTACCCGACAGCAACGATCATCATCGTCGTGATCGTCGGTGGTCTCCTCGGCATCCTCGCCGCCATCTTCCCGGCCCGCCGGGCCGCGAAGATGGACATCCTCCGGGCAATCGCAACCACCTAACGGCGGTTTGACCGCTCCTGCTCTGGCTGCCCCTGGTGGGGCCTCCCAACACCGAACATGCACCGAACACGCTCGGGAGGCCCCACCAGAGCACCCGTTCGCCCAGCGCAACCGTCGCGCCGCTCGTCATGCCGTTTTCCCGGCCCCCGTGACCCAGCGGCGAGGGCTACGGCGCTACCTGCCGTCCTTCGCGCCGACCCCGTTCCCAGCGGTGATCTGCACGTCGATCAACGATGTGATCGTGCACGGTGTACCGGACGGCTACCGCCTGCGCGACGGTGACCTGGTCAGCATCGACTGCGGCGCGCGGCTCGACGGCTGGACCGGCGACGCCGCGGTCAGTTTCGTCGTGGGCATCCCGTGCCCGGCCGACCTGCGGCTGATCGCCACGGCCGAGCGGGCCCTGGTCGCGGGCATCGCCGCCGCCCGGGTCGGCGCCCGCGTCGGGGACATCTCCCACGCGATCGGGCGGGTGTGCCGGGCGGCGGGCCTGGGTATCCCGGACGGCTTCGGCGGGCACGGCATCGGCCGGCAGATTCACGAGGACCCCCACGTCCCGAACGACGGCCGCTCCGGCCGGGGCCCGCGGCTACAGCCAGGGCTCGTCCTCGCGATCGAGCCGATGGTCACCGCCGGAGGCGGCGACCGCTACCGCACCGCCCCGGACGGCTGGGCGCTGCACACCACCGACGGCACCCGTGCCGCCCACGTCGAACACACCGTCGCCATCACCGAGATCGGCCCCCGCATCCTCACCCTCCCCTGACGGTGGTCCTCCCTCAACGCCCCCTCCTCACAGTGGTCTTTCCTCAGTACGTGAAACACGGTGTCCGGAATGACGGGTTGTATGGCGGCGGTTCAGACATCCCATGGGTTCAGGTGCCAAGCGGCGTCGCTCGGCACGGGCAGGCCGGAAATACCCGTGGCATCTTTGTGATCTTTTTTGCCTGTTGGCAGATTCGGTGTGTATCCGGTGCATATGGTGCGGCCATGCCCAGTGCCGAGCACGAATCCCCGGTCGCCCTGACCAGGCTGGACCCGGACCTGGTCGGCTGGCTGCTGACCACCGTGTTCGACGTCGAGATACCCGCCTACCACCACGCCCGCACCCAGGCCACCGACGTCCGCGTCCTGGTCCCCCGCACCTACCACGCCGACGGCATGGTCCTGTTCTGCGACCCGGCCGACCGGCCGCTGGCGGCCGCCGTGGTCGAGGTCCAACGCGCCCGGGACCCGGTCAAACAACGCACCTGGAAGCTGTACGTGGCCCAGCTGGAGGCCGAGCTCGACGTCGACACCGCCCTGTTGGCCTACTGCCCCGACCCGGCGGTGGCCCGCTGGTACGAACGCCTGCTCGCCGCGGGCCGGCCGAGCAGCCTGCCCTTGCGCCCGTATGTCTTCACTCCCGACGACATCCCCCTGGTCGTGGACCCGCAGA
>NZ_CEVIVD010000080.1:18789-22936 GCF_982290655.1 Protofrankia sp. CiP1_Cm_nod3 | reverse complement strand
GGCCGGGCGGGTCGTCACGACCCGTGGGTCGGGCCACCTCACGAACCGCGTCCGCGAGCGCCTCAAGATCGTCGGAGGCCGGGCTGTGTCTGGACTCGCCCTCGATACGCACGACCGCCCAGCCCAGTGGCACGGTGAGACGGTCGGCGTGCGTCCCGCACAGGTCGTAGGAGTGCGGCTCGACGTAGGGGGAGAGCGGCCCGAGGACGGCTGTCGACTCGGCGTAGGCGTACGTGAGTGTGGCGACCGCAGCCGCTGAACATGCCGAGCGGGAGCAGCGCCGAGGCTTCACGTTCCGGACGGTAGCCCCCGGAACGGGCGACGGCCACAACCGCCCGCCGTGTCGCATCCATCCACAGAGAAAACGTAACAGATCTACGACACTTCGCATTCGCACGGTCGTCCCAACGGGACACCGGAACGCGGATACCGGCGGGCTGTGGCGGACGGTACAGCAGATCCCCCCGGGGATCCCCGGGGGGATCTGCACACTCCGCCCGGAGAGCCGTACGCTCACGACATGGCGGACAACGCCTCCACCGGCACCTCCTGGGGAACTCCCGCACCGGCCTTCCCGTCCACCCAGCCGCCGATACCCGCGGCACGTCGGCGTGACCGGCGTGGGCGCGGCCTGCGCGGGCTGCTCATCCCGCCGGAGGTGCCCGCCTACCGCAGCCGCGGCGAGCGGTTCGACGACCTCGTCCTGGACGCTGTCGAGCACCTTGAGCACCGCTGGTCGGCCGAGCTCGCCGGGGTCGAGTTCGCGGTCGAGGACGTCCCGCCCGTACCGGCCGTGTTCGGCCCGGACGACCCGGTGCCGCTGGCCCACCACCAGCCCCCGGCCGGCCGGGGGCGGTCCGCGACGCCGGACCGGATCATCATCTACCGCCGGCCACTGGAAGCCCGCGCGATGGACACCGACGACCTTGCCGAGCTCATCCTGGACGTCCTCATCCACAAGATCGCGGACATGCTCGGCATGGAGCCCGAGATCATCGATCCCGAGGGCCACGGCTGGCACGAGGACGAATAGCCAGGTGCGCCACCCGTGCTGCGACAGACGCGACATGCCGGCTTTGCGACCACCCCTGGATGTCCGCGGCGGTGCCGCGTCGGGTAGCCTGACAATCAGCCGGATCGACCGCGTGAATACCGGCGGCGACGCCGGCGGCCAGGCCAGCAGTGACGTGGGCGATAACATCGGCAATAACGTGGGTAACAACATGGGCAGCGCCGCGGGCGGCACAAATCCAGGCGGCCTGGAACACGGGGCGCACAGCGAAGGAATACGCACCGCGAGAATGTGACCGGCGGGTGCATCATGCCGCCAGCCACGGCCTCCGGCGCCGGGCCGCGTCGCTGTCAGGCCATGTCAGAACCGGCCGCGGCGCTGTAGGGGATCTTTTTCCGCCAACCGTGCCGATGGTCACGCGATACGGGGCCGGTCGCCGGTATCTTTTCCGGCCCGGCTGGGGACATCCTGCGGGAGAGGAGCGCGGAAAGGCTTTCAGCCGGCCGGCTGCCGAGCGGCGGCGACAACGACGGCTCCGGCCGGCGGCCCCTTCCGCCCGACGGAGGTCGAATAATGGTGACGAGGCGGTGAGCAATAGTGACGGCTGATCGGCCCGCCGGGATTCTGCGTTTGTTCGGGCGGGTGCGCGACTACGACTGGGGCTCACCCACCGCCATCTACGGCCTGCTCGGCGAGGCCCCCGCCGGCCGGCCGGCCGCGGAGCTGTGGCTGGGCACCCATCCGAGCGCGCCGTCCGAGACCGAGACCAGCGCCGGTGGCCGGCGGCAGCCGGCCGAGGACGCCGTGGGCCGGCTGCCGTTCCTGCTGAAGGTGCTCGCCGCCGAACGGGCGCTGTCCCTGCAGGTACATCCGGACCGGGCGCAGGCGCGGGCCGGTTTCGACGGCGAGGAACGGGCCGGCGTGCCACCGCAGGCCCCCTGGCGCCGCTACCAGGACCGCAACCACAAACCAGAGCTGATCGTCGCGCTCACCCCCTTCCGTGCCCTGGCCGGTATCCGTGACCCGCGGCACACCCTGCGCCTGGTGCGGGCCCTTGGCCATCCCCCGCTGACCGCCGCGTTCGAGCCGCTGCGCGCGGACCCCGCGGCCGGGGCCGCGGCCGTCCTGCGCACACTGCTGACGATGCCCGCCCACCAGGCGCGCGGCCTTGTCGCCGGGACCGTCGAGGCCGCCACCATGATCGCCGCACGGGCGGCGGCCGACGCGGCGGCGACCGGCAGGACGGCGACCGGCAGGACGATGGCGGGCAGAGCCGCGGCCGGCAGGACAGCGGCCGGCAGAGCGGCGGCCGGCAGAACGGTAGCCAGCGGGGCGACAACGCCCAGAGCGGCGGCCAGCGCGACGACAGCCATGACGGCCGACATAACGACCGACGTGGCCACGGCCGCCGACCTTGTCATCCGGCTCGCCGCGGCGCACCCCGGCGACGTCGGTGTCGCCGCCGCGCTCCTGCTCAACGACGTGCTGCTCCAGCCGGGGGAAGCGCTCTTCCAGCCGGCCCGCCTGCTGCACGCCTACGTCCACGGCATCGGCGTCGAGATCATGGCCACGTCCGACAACGTGCTGCGCGGCGGGCTGACGTCGAAACACGTCGACGTGGACGAACTGCTGCGCGTCCTGGATCCGACGCCGACCGGGGCACCCGTGCTCACCCCTCGGACGGTGGGCGGGACGGCCGGGATCATCGTGCGCACCTGGGATGTGCCGGTCGACGATTTCGCGCTGACCGAAGCGATCTGTGGCTGGACGGCTCCCGACCGGGCAACGCCGGACTGGACGGCGCCAGGCTGGACGGCCTCCGACCGGACGGCCTCCGATTGGAAGGTGCCCGGCTGGGCCGCGCCCGCCTGGACAGCTTCCGGCGGGCGTGTCGGCCACGACGACATCCCCGCCGGAAACGCCTCCCGCGCGGGCGCCCTCGACGCGAGCGCCTTCCGAGGAAGCGCCGCTGCCGGAAACGTCTCCCGTGGAAACGTCTCCGGTGGCAGTGCCGCTGGCCGGAACGCCCACGGTGGACGGAACGCCCACGGTGGGAACGCCCGTGACGGGAACGCCCTCGGCGGTGCGGTCACCATCCGGTGTCCGGCCATCCTGCTGGTGACCGAGGGCGCCGTCACGGTGGAAGGCGTGGGTATCCGCCCGGTGGGGCTTCGCCGGGGGCAGGCGGCCCTGGTGCCCCCGGCCCCGACCAGGGCACCGGCAGCGGACGGGACGCTGACCCTGAGCCTGTGGGGGCGAGGCAGGGTGTTCATCGCCTCACCCGGCTCGCACCCGCCACCACCGCCCTGACCGGCCGGCTGGCTGCCCGCCCCCTGGAGGCCGGCCGGCCTGGGCGTCAGGGGCCGGAGGTGGGGCCGGGCTGTCGGCGGAAGGCAGCCCGGGGGTCCTGGAACAGGGTGGGGACGAACACCGTCCGCGGCGCCGCCGACAGGGTCAGCGGGGCGACCCAGTCGGTCGTACCGATCGTCTGCGCCGCGACCAGCGGCCCGCCGCGGGTGACCATCCGCACGGCACCGGCCGACCCGACGGACACCGTCCGACCGGCCGGGATGCGCAACGGGCTCCCATCAATCCATACTGTCACCATGCTTTCCGGTGCGGTGAGCACCAGCGCGGAAAGTGTCCGATCAGGCGCGACAGGCAGCCGTATGGCGGCTGTAGCGTCAGGTTCGATCATGTCTGCCGCGCCGACCCAGCGGTACTCCCGCGCCAGCGGCACGGCTGTCACGGCCGGTGGCCTCCCGGCCGGCCGCGCCCCTGCCAGGGCTGGCGCGGCTCCCACCGCGGGCAGCCCGAGACCGGCGACCACCGGCCCGCCCGAGAGCACGGCCACCCGCACCGCCGCCGTGCCGACCCGCTCCGGTGACGCCACGGCGCCGGGCGTGAGCGCCGGTAACCGCAGGACACCGCCGCCGGGCACCCGTACCGCCGCCAGGCCCGGCGGGGTGAAGCGTGCGGACGCGGTGAGCAGCTCCAGACGGATCACCGCGTCCGTCTCGGGGGCGGCCACCACGACCTGCGCGCCCGCGATCCCAGCCGGTATCCCGGCCGTACCGGCCAGCACCAGCGAACCGCCGGCTCCGGAGCCGGCCGGCCCAGGCCCGGTCACTCCAG
>NZ_CEVIVD010000080.1:11265-18741 GCF_982290655.1 Protofrankia sp. CiP1_Cm_nod3 | reverse complement strand
AGCCGGCAGCCCCGGCCTCGGAGTCCGCTCCCCCGGCACCAGCCGCCCCTGAGCTGGCGGTCCTGGTCTCAGTGCCGGCGGCCGGGGCGCCGGCGGCCGGGGGCACGACGACCTGCTCCCGGGTGAACGGGGCGCCCGCGCGGTCCAGCATGGCGGCGGCCAGCCGCCCGTCCCGTACCCGGATCCGCACCGCCGTGGCTTCCGCGTCGGGTACCCAGTCGGTCAGCCGGCGGATCACCCGTGCCATGGGCGGTACCCGAACGCCGTCGCTGGCCATGCCGTCACTGGCCATGCCGTCACTGGCCACGCCGTCACTGGCTGCACCATCGCCGAGCGCACCAGCGGTGGCCGCACCGTCACCCGCGCCGGGACCGGTGGCCCGCGTGGCGGCGCCCGCCTCCTCACGGCCGGCTGGCCCGAACGACGTGATCTCCACACGCGCGGGCGCTGTCTCGGGGTTGGTAAGGACGATCACCGGGTCACGGCCGGTACCGGTACCCGGGCCGACGAACCAGAACTCGCTCCTCGGCGGATCGCAGCGTGCCCGGGACGGTGCCCGGCCGGGCGCGCCCGGGACGGTCACCGTGGCGCTCAGCCCGGCCGCCGCCGGGCCGCTGGCGTGCACGGCCAGTGGCACACCACCGTTCGTCTGGACCAGTACGCCCCGCGCCCGGGCCGGACCGGTCGGGACGTCACGCACCGCGCCACCGGTGGACAGCCAGATCCGCCCGTCCGCGCCCGGCCTCCCACCCACCACGCCGCCGGCGGTCACGACGTCCACCGTCACCGGGGCGCCTGCCGGCGGGTCGAGATCCGGGCACAGCAGCATCGCGGACGCCACCGGTACCCGTGGGCCGGCTGTGGGCAGGACCGTCTCGGGCCGGCTGCCCGCCGTGGGCCGGCCGAGGACGGCCAGGGCCAGCACGCTGGACAGGGCGGACATGACGGCAACCGCGATCACCGCCGCCGGGCGCGCGCGCCCGGCCCAGCTCGCGGCCCGCACCTCCCGGACCGGCTGTCGCCGCCCAGCACGCCGGCACCGGTTCCCCAGCACTGCCAGCATGACCCGGATCGGCTCGCCACGGTCCTCGGGACGCGGCGCGCCGGCAGCCGCCGTCCGCACGGCCCGGGCCAGATGGCCGGGAAGCTCCCTTCGAGTATGTCGCTCCGCCCGGACCGGCCGCTTCACCTGAACCGGCCGCTGCGGGCGGCCGGACCACTCAGGACGGCCGGGCTGGTCCGGGCGGCCGGGCTGGTCCGGGCAGCCGGGCTGGTCCGGGCGGGCCCCCTGCGTCCCGGTCACCGTGGGGAGCCCGTTGCCGCGTCCGTGGCCCGCCGGGGCGGCGCCGCGCCGGGCCCGGCCGCCACCGCACCGGACGGGCCCGGCGGGCCGGCCGGCAGACGGCGCCACACCACGGCGTCGTCCGCCACCTGTTCCCGGACCAGCCCCGGCACGGCGTCCAACGTGGCGACCAGCGGCGCAGCCGCGCCCGCGGCGGGGACGACGACAGCGCCCACGGCCAGCGCCGTAAGCCCGCCGGCGGCTGTCGCACGCCCGGCGACAAGATCCGCGACGACCACCCCGACCGCCGCGCCGTCAGCGGCGGACATCGCGCCGAAGGTGGTGTCCAGGCGCGGGCCGCGGGCGTCCGTCAGTGTGTAGCCGACCGGCGCGTCCCGCGCCGGCTGGCGCAGTACCAGCACGCGGGCGTCCGGCCCGGACAGCCGCGCCGCCGCGAGCGTGGAAGCCGCCATCCCGCCCGCGCGGACCGCGGCGCCGGCCGCCACCTGGCCGGCCTCGGCGACCATGAACGCGCCGGTGAACGGGCCGGCCGCGACCGCCCCGCCGAGGGACAGCGCCGTGACGTGCCGCCAGCCGGGCGGGTGACGGCGGAGCATCCCCCGCACTCCTGTCACTGAGAGTGCGCAAGCCGCCAGCATGCCGGCGACGGCGACGGCGAGCTGCGCGGCGGCGGGCTCCCCGGTGCGCCCGGCAACCCCCAGGCAGCTCTCGACGGCCGCGCCGGCCAGGCCGACGACGACCACGCCCCATGCCGCGAGCACCGGCCCGCGGGTCTCTGCCCGCACGGCCCCGACCGCGCCGGCGAGCGCGGCCGGCACCAGTACGGCCGCGAGGCCGACAACATGCCCGCCGGCCGGCCCGGCGGGCGACATGGCCGGCCCCAGCCAGCCCGACAGCGCGTCGGCCATGGCGCCGGTGGCCTCCCGCCCGCCCGCGCCCACCCCGGGCAGGGTGTCCGGGACGTCGACGGCCACGCCGGTGAGCCACCGCCACCCGGGTAGCAGGTCACGCCACGGCCACCACGGCAGGCTGGCGGCGACGGTCACGGCGAGTACCTGCGCCAGTCGGTGCGGCAGGCGCGGCCGGCGCAGCAGCACGACCGCGCCGGTAAGCCCGGCGATGGCGGACAGCAGCAGCGCCGGCGCGCAGGCGACCACGGCGAGCAGCCGGATCGCGAGCCGGCGGGCCGCAGGCCAGGTGGCGCGGCCGGTGCCCGGCTGCGCCACCAACGCGGCCGCGGCGGTGAGCACGCCGGGGAGCAGCACGAGCGCGAACAGCACGTCGACCCGGGCCGCGGCAACCGCCCAGATCATCGGCGGGGACAGCGCGTAGCCGGCCGCGGCTACGACCCGGACCGGCGTGCGTGGCGTGCGCGGCCCGCCGGTACCGGAAGCCCCACGGCCGGAGACCACTTCAGCGGCACCACCGCGGAAGACAGCGGTGGTGGGGACAGCGGTGGTGGGGACAGCGGTACCGGCAACGGCGCCGCCGGAGGCGGTACGGGCAGAAGCGCTACGGGCGGGGACGGTGCCGACAGGAACGGTACGGGCAGGAACACCGGCGGCACGACCCAGGTGGCCGCAGGCGGCGTAGGCGGCAAGAGCGGCCAGCGCCGGTCCGCCCAGCAGGACGACATCGGCCGCCAGCCACGGCCTGCCACCCAGCACGGTCGCGAGAACGGCCAGCGGCAGCAGCCACAGCCCGGCGTCCGTCGGCCCGGACACCGCGGGACCGGCGGACGCCGCTCCGGCGGCACCACCAGGCCACCCGGACAGGACGACCGACCACAGATCCCGGGCACCGTCGGGTAACGGCAGCGACACGTCCGTGCCGGGCAGCCGGCAGGCGGCCGTCCCCGGCCCCCATCCCGGCCCGAGCATGAAACGGGCCGCTATCAGGCTCACGACGGCCAGCGCCCCGGCGAGCGCCAGAGCCGGCCGCCCCGCCCAGGCCGGCGGGCCGTCACGGCCACGACGGCGGGCAGAAGAACGCGGGACGAGCGAAAGTGCGCGCAGGAACGTCCGGACCGCGCCCAGCGGCCCGCCCCGGGACGCGAGCAGCGGGCGTAACGTCCGACCGGGTACCCGCGCGGACGCCGCCCGGCTCCGGCGCGCCCGCCACAGCCAGCCGGGATGGCCCATCACCGCAACGGCCGCGGCGACCTCGTCCAGGCCCTGGCGAAGCCGGCCGCCGGCGGCCAGCGCGGCGCCACGCCCCAGCGCCGACGGCACGAGCCCAAGCCATGCCGGTACCAGCGGGCCGGCCGAGATGTTGGCCATCCGGACCCGCAGCTCCTCCCGCCGCAGGTCGCGGTAGCCATCCCGCCCGCTGGGGCCATCCCACTCGCTGGGGCCGCCCCGCCCGCTGGGGCCATCCCGCCCGCTGGGGGCGTCCCGCTCGCCGGGGCTGTCCTGTTCGCGGTGGTTGGCGGCACGTTCGCGGAGCCGCCGCCCGCGGACCGGGGCGCGGTGGCCGCCGGGACGGGCGACGTGGATCACCGCGGGCGGGACGACGACCACCCGCATCCCCGCGCGCCAGGACCGCCAGCAGAAGTCGAGGCCGGCGACGGCGCGTAGCCGCGGGTCGAACCCGCCGAGCCGCCGCCACGCCGGCCCGCGCACGAGCGCGCCCACGGCCGCGACCGCCAGAACGTCCCGGACGGCGTCGTGCTGGCCGGCGTCGATCTCGCCGGGGGCGATGCCGGTCACCCGGCGCCCGGCGCCGTCCACGGTGGCTCCGGCTTCGACGATCAGTGTCGGGTCGGCCCAGTCGAGCACCTTCGGGCCGAGCACGGCGGCGCTGGGATCCAGCGCCGCGTAGGTCAGCAGCCGCTCCAACGTGTCCGGAGCCGGTGCCGAGTCGTGGCACAACAGCCAGAGGAAGTCCGGTGTGCCGGTGGCCTGGCCTGCCTGGCCTGCCTGGTCCGTCCGGCTCGGCAGTGCCGCGGCCACGGCCGCCCCGTAGCCGGTGCCCGGCGGCATGGTGCGGACCGACACATGCGGGCCGTCCGGGATCCGCGCCCGGCGGGCCGTGGGCCCGCCGCCGACGTCCACCACGACGACCTGGTCGGGCCGGCGGGTCTGCTGGCCGAGCGCACGCAGCGTCTGTGCCAGGCCCGTCCCCGCCGCGACGCCCGGCGAGACATGATCGGAAAGTTCTCGGCCGGCCCCGCCCCGGTCGCGGCCGGCGGCCACCACGATCGCGACGACTTCGGCCGTGCCGTGCTCGCCTGCGGCCTGCCCGCCGGCGGGCCCGCTGGTGGCACGGCCCGGGTTGCCGGTGCCGGTGCCGGTGACCGGACGCCCGGCGTGCGGCGGGGACGGGCCGGTGGCTGTCACGCGACCGATGCCGGGCTACCGGCTTCCCCGCGGGGCCCGGACATCCCGGATCGATACGCGGACCATGGATCCGGTGGGCGGGCCGAAAACATGATCGTCCCAGCTTCGGCGGCCCGGCCTGGTCCGACGGATGTCAGGCACCGCCCGCACGATCGAAGATCCATCAGATGCGGACGAGGATCCATCGGAGGTGGTCTAGACCGCCTGCCGGCGTAGCCGGCGCCGCTCCCGCTCGGACATCCCACCCCAGATACCGAACCGTTCGTCCTTTTCGAGCGCGTATTCCAGGCACTCGCTGCGGACCTCGCATCCCGAGCAGATGCGCTTGGCCTCGCGGGTCGACCCGCCCTTCTCCGGGAAGAACGCCTCCGGATCGGTCTGGGCGCACAGCGCGCGCTCCTGCCACTCCGGTGAGTCCGCAAAGATGTCGTCAAGACCGAGAGTGACGACATTGGTCAGGCTCGCGCCGCGTGACTCACCGGCCACGGCACCGCCGGCCCGCGCGTCACCGGTGGTTGCGTCACCGGTCACCGCATCACCGGTCACCGCGTCACCGGCCCGCGACCGGCCGGCAGATGACCTTACCGATATCGATTCAGTGAATTCATCTTCTTCTTTGCCGTCATTACCATCATCATGAAAGTCAATATCAAAATCGACATCGAACTCGGCGGTGGTCAGCTCCCGGCCCTCGCGGCGGCCGGGATCCGGCCGCCCGGCCCACTCGGTGGCCGTGGGCTGCGCGGGCAGCCCGGCACGTGACCGGTGTGTTTCGGCGAGGACGATGTGGACGCCCGCGTCGGTGCGTTCCATGTGGACTCCTCCAGACCCGTCGCGGTGCGGTCGGCCACCCCCCGGGCGCCGGCGCGCAGGTGACTGGTGTCCACACCGGCTGGGCAGGCGCTTTACCGCACCTTCCCCACCGGCGGGGGAAATGACACGCCGGTAATTACACGCGCCGAAGACCGCCGCGTCAACCCCACCAGCGCAACATCCTCTACAACCAGCGATCAAACAATAGCTCACGGTAGCAGGACGCTGTTACAGAGGGTCCCCGTCCAGCGCACTGAGCGATATGCGAGAAGTCCCCGAGAGCCCTGACCGGGTCATCTTACCCTCCGAAATCAGATAAAGCCGACATCGACTGTCCTTCTTGTGACATCTCCTCCTATCTGCCGGACTTCCACTTTCGCGGATATCCGTCCGGACAGTAGCAACGAACATCGACAAACGGACATCGACAGTTGTCGGAGCCGCACCGGCCGCTGACACAGCCGCGATCAACCTGATGACCGGGCACCGTCGGGACGTCGACGGGACGCCGTCGGGACGCCATCGGGACGCCGTCGGACATCCGTCCACCGCCCATCCTGACGGGCGAGCAGGAGCGGCTGACAGGCGGGACCGGCTGACGGGCGGGCAGAACCTGCCCGTCACGCGACGGCACCTCCACCGGTCGTGATCCAGTGCAAGTGATCCAGTGAGAGCCCGGCGGAAGTATTGTCCAGCGGAACCACCGGCCGAGGTGCCACCGGACGAAAGTCAGGACTTCAGGCCCGGTCAGGAGACGATCGGCAGGGCCCTGCGCACGGCCCCGGCGCCGCCGGGAGGAAGATCCACGGCCGCGCCGGCCCCTCTGGCGGGGATGCGCGCGTCGGGGCGGCCATCACTCCGCGTGCCTGCGCCGACGTCCTGACGGGCCGCGGCCAGCCGCTCCGCCGGGACCGGCCCGTAGGTCGTCGTCCGCTGCCGCGCCGGCCGTCCGGCGGCGCGGGCCAGCGCCTCCAGCTCCGCGACGGAACGGGCCGACCCGTGCTGGGAGCCGGCCATCCGGCTGATGGTCTCCTCCATGAGGGTGCCGCCGACGTCGTTGACCCCGCCGCGCAGGACCTGCTCGCAGCCGTCCGGCCCGAGCTTCACCCAGGAGCACTGGATGTTGTCGATCGCGCCGTGCAGGAGCAGCCTGGCCATCGCGTGTACCGCCCGGTTCTCCTGCACGGTGGGGCCGGGCCGGGCCACCCCGGCCAGGTAGATCGGCGAGCTGTGGTGGACGAACGGCAGTGCCACGAACTCGGTGAACCCGCCGGTGGACTCCTGGATGCGGCGCAGCAGCCGCAGGTGGGCCACCCAGTGCGCCGGGGTGTCCACATGCCCGTACATCATCGTGGCGGACGACCGCAGGCCCACCTGGTGCGCGGTCGTGATGATCTCCACCCAGGCCGAGGCCGGCAGCTTGCCCTTGGTGAGCACCCAGCGCACGTCGTCGTCGAGGATCTCGGCGGCCGTCCCCGGGACCGAGTCGACACCGGCCTCGCGGGCCGCGGTCAGCCAGTCCCGGATGGACAGGCCGGTCCGGGTGACGCCGTTGACGACCTCCATCGGGGAGTAGGCGTGCAGGTGTATGCCGGGGACCCGGTTCTTGATCTCGCGGGCCAGGTCGAAATAGGCGGTCCCGGGCAGGTCCGGGTGGATGCCGCCCTGCATGCATATCTCGGTGGCGCCGGCCGCCCACGCCGCCTCGGCCCGGGTGCCGACCTCCTGCTGGGAGAGCGTGTAGGCGTCGGCGTCACCCCGCCGCTGCGCGAACGCGCAGAACCGGCAGCCGGTGTAGCAGACGTTCGTGAAGTTGATGTTCCGGTTGACGACGTAGGTGACGTCGTCACCGACAGCATCGCGCCGCAGGTCGTCCGCGAGCCGGCAGAGCGCTTCGAGCGCGGGGCCGGCCGCGCCGAACAGGACGAGGGCGTCGGCGTCGCTGATGCCCGCCGGATCGTCGGCGGCGTGCCGCAGCGCGGCTCTCATCTCGCCGTCGAGGCGCGGCGGCGCGGCGGCGGT
>NZ_CEVIVD010000080.1:0-10861 GCF_982290655.1 Protofrankia sp. CiP1_Cm_nod3 | reverse complement strand
TGGCGCGGCAGTGCCTCCCGGCACGGCCTCGGCCGGATCGCCCGGCACGGCGTCGCCCGGCACGGCGCGGGCGCCTGTGCCGATCACTCCGTCCGCGCCGGTGCCCGCGGCGCTGACCTGGGCGCGCAGGACGTCCCAGTCGCCGTAGACCGAGGCGAAGTCCGCCCGCCGGTCGCCGCGGCGGCCGGCGACGTCGATGGCCGCCTGCAGGTCGACCCGGCCGCTGTCGGCGAGCCCGCCGTCCGGCTCCTGCCAGGGGCGGCCCACGGCGGCCGCCCCCGCGCGCAGCAGGCCGTCCGGTCCGCTCAGCGCGGCCACGTGCGGGCGCAGCCTGGGGTCCAGCCATGGCTCGTCCAGGTAGGGCGGGTAGGCGGTCAGCCGGGGCCGCAGTGTGAAGCCGGCCGCCGCGGTGACCGCGGTCAGGGCCGCCAGCGCCGGCCAGGGGCGTTCCGGGTTGACGTGGTCCGGAGTCACCGGTGACACCCCGCCCCAGTCGTCGATGCCGGCGGCCAGCAGCAGCGCGCACTCGTCCGGGTCGACCAGGTTCGGCGGCGCCTGCAGCCGCGGGGACGGGCCGAGCACCAGCCGGGCGACGGCGGCCGCCGCGGCGAGCTCCTCGGCGCCGACGTCGGGCGCGTCCCGCATCGCCGTGTCGTCCTTGGCCCGGAAGTTCTGGACGATCACCTCCTGGATGCCGCCGTAGCGGCGGGCCACCGCCCTGATCGCGAACAGCGTCTCGGCGCGCTCCAGGTAGGTCTCGCCGATACCGAGCAGCAGGCCGGTGGTGAACGGCACCGACAGCCGGCCGGCGTCCTCCAGCACCCGCAGCCGGCGGGCCGGCTCCTTGTCGGGCGAGCCGTAGTGCGGGCCGCCCGGGGTGGACCACAGCCGGGTAGCGGTCGTCTCCAGCATCATGCCCATGGACGGCGCGACCGGCTTGAGCCGGGCCAGCTCCTGCCAGGACAGCACCCCGGGGTTCAGGTGCGGCAGCAGCCCGGTCTCCTCCAGGACGGCGATGGCCGCCGCCCGCAGGTAGCCGAGGGTGGAGTCGTAGCCGTGGCTGTCCAGCCACTGGCGCGCCGCCGGCCAGCGCTCCTCCGGACGATCACCCAGGGTGAACAGCGCCTCCGCGCAGCCCGCCGCCGCGCCTTCGCGGGCGATCCCGATGACCTCGTCCAGGCTCAGGTAGGGCGCGGGCAGCCGGTGCGGGACGGTCGCGAACGTGCAGTAGTGGCACCTGTCCCGGCACAGCCGGGACAGGGGGATGAACACCTTCGGCGAATAGGTGATGACGCCCGGGCGCCCGGCCGAGCGCAGGCCGGCGTCGCGGACCCGCGCCGCCGACGCGGACAGGTCGACGAGATCGTCCCCGCGGGCGGTCATCAGCACAGCCGCCTCCACCGCGTCGAGCGGCACGCCGTCGCGGGCCCGGCGCAGCGCGCGCCGCAGCGCCGAGCCCGTGGGCGCCAGGCCGGCTCCGGCGCCGGTGGCTGCTCGGTCACGCGGCCCGCGGCCCGGCCGGGCGGCCGGCCGTACCGGCCGCGCGGCCTCCTGTCCGGCCTCCTGTCCGGCCTTCCGCGTCACCGGCGGTGTGGCGTCGCTGTCCGTACTCCGGGACGGGCCCTGCGCGGGCTCCCGCGATCTCGTCATCTACCCATCCGAATCCCAGCGATCAGATACCGGGCGAGGCCCTCAGTGGCACGATCATGTTCTTCGCGCCGTCGGCGGCCATCGCATCCGGACGCGTCCGGGTACCTCTACCGGACGTGTCCGGGTCAGCAGGTGGTGCCAGCGTGGCGTCAGTCAGGTGGTGATGGCGCGCAGCCGGCCGGCGACACCAAGAATGTTGTATGTCCGGGTACGGACGACGAGCCGGTCACAGCGCCGGGCCCCGAAGTCGTCCGGCGGCGCCGGGGACCTGCCCGCGTTACGGCGTACCTGCGAACGGGTGGCGGCCTCGACCTGTGGATGGCGCGCGTCGGCCAGCGCCCGGGCCAGCGTCGCCGTGAGGACGTCGAGGCTGTGACGCATCACGAGCGGCTTCGGCTGGGACATGAATCGTCCTTTCTGTTACCGCACCGCATGTCGGTGGCACATCCAGTCTCCCCACGCTCTCTAAGCAGAATCAAGAGATACGGCGCATCCAATACGATCCGCCATCTTTTCAAGATCACAACTTGGCGTGACGGAGCGGACCGGACAAATGGCGACCTTGACGGGTGGATACACCGATAACGGGCGACAACCGTTGACATCCATCACGTGCCATCGCCGCGGGGACCTTCCGCACACCGATGGCAGCGCCGGTCGTTAGGCTGATCAGGTGCCGCGTAACCGTCAGGAGGTCCCACGCGAGGAGCGAATAGACGCGCTGTTGGCCATTGCCGAACAGCAGTTCCTCGCCCGCGGCTTCGCCGCCACCTCCGTCGCTGAAATCGCCCGGGCCGCGGGCATCGAGCCGGGCTCCGTCTACTGGTATTTCCGGTCGAAGGACCACGCCTTCGCCGCCGTCCTCAACCGGTTGCTCGACGGTGAGGTCGACCGCATCGACGCGCTCGACGGCGATCCGGCGCAGAAGCTGTTCGCGGCCCTGGATTCGGTCGAGCGCCGGCGTTCCCTGCATCCCTGTGTGGCCGAACGCGCGCCGCACTCCCCGATGGTGATGGAGTACCACGAACGGCTGCGCTCCTGGCTGCACGACCTGGCGCTGGCCACGGTCGCCGACCATGTCGACGCAACGGAACAGGACATCGCCGCGGACACGGTCGTGGCCACCATCGAGGGCGGGCTGGCCGATCCCGCTCCTACCCGGCCGACCAGCAGCCTGGTGCGCTACCTGCTGGCCGCGTTCACCACCCACCACCGCGCGGCCGAGGCCGGCACCTCTCCACCGCCCACCACCCCACCGTCCCGGCCGACGAGCCCGCGGCCATAGGTTTTTGCCGGTCTCCGCGAGTTCTCGCGGTCCGGTTCCCGCGCTCCGGGCACCTGTCCGGGCCTGGCAGCCGCGAGGAGCCGGCGGCCCTGGGACGCGGCCCGCGGTGCCCGCGGCGGCCGGCCCGGCCGTCACCGGTGACGGCATGCGGATAGGGTCGAACGGTGACACAGTCACGGGGCGTGAGTGCGCGGGACGTGAGGGCGCGGTGAGGATCACAGCGCTCGCGGGCGGCATCGGGGGATCCCGTTTCCTGCTCGGTGTGCGGGCCGCGTTGCCCGACGCCGACATCACGGTGATCGGCAACACCGGTGACGACATCACCCTGCACGGCCTGCGCATCTGTCCCGACCTCGACACGGTCATGTACACCCTCGGCGGGGGGATCTCCACCGAACGGGGCTGGGGCCGGGAGGCGGAGACGTTCACCGTGGCCGAGGAACTGGCGGCCTACGGCGTCGGCCCGGCCTGGTTCGGGCTCGGTGACCGCGACCTCGCCACCCACCTCGTCCGCACGCGGATGCTCGACGCCGGCTACTCGCTCACCGACGTGACCGCGGCGCTGTGCCGGCGGTGGCAGCCGGGGCTGCGCCTGCTGCCGATGAGTGACGACCGGGTCGAGACGCACGTGGTCGTCGATACCGACCAGGGGCGGCGGGCCGTGCACTTCCAGGAGTGGTGGCTGGGGATGCGCGCCGCCACCCCGGCCCAGGAGATCATCTCGCTCGGGGCCGAGCGGGCGCGGCCGGCGCCGGGGGTGCTCGACGCGCTCGCGGACGCCGACGTCGTGCTGCTCCCACCGTCGAACCCGGTGGTGTCCATCGGGTCGATCCTCGCCGTGCCCGGGCTGCGGGCGGCGCTGGCCGCGACACCCGCGCCCGTCATCGGAGTGTCCCCGATCATCGGTGGGGCCCCGGTGCGCGGCATGGCGGACGCCTGCCTGCGCGCGATCGGCGTGGCCACCACCGCGGCCGCGGTCGGCGCCCACTACGGCGCCCGCCGTACCCCCGCCACGGGTGAGGGTGGCGGCGAGGCCGGCACCGGCGAGACCATCGATGGCACGGCCGGCAGCGACGCGATCGGTGGGGCCAGTGGTGCTGGGGCTGGCAGCCATGGGGCCGGCGGTGCTGGGGCTGGCAGCCATGGGGCCGGCGGTGGCACGGCCGGCGCCGATACCGGCGGGATTCTCGACGGCTGGCTGGTCGACACCGCCGACACCGGCGCGCAGGTGCCCGGCGTCACGGTGAAGGCCAGGCCGCTGCTGATGACGGACATCGACGCGACCATCGGGATCGTCCGCGCGGCCCTGGAGCTTGCCGGTGTCTGAATCACTGTCCGTCACCGCCGTCACGGGAATCGGCGAGATACGCGCCGGCGACGACCTCGCCGCGATCATCGCGACCGCGTTCGCCGCTCAGAATGTCACGTTACGCGATGGCGACATCCTCGTCGTCACCTCAAAGATCATTTCAAAGGCCGAGGGACGGCTGGTCCCCGCGGGCGGCGACCGGGAGGCCACGCGGCTGGCCGCCATCGAAGCCGAGACCGTCCGCGAGGTCGCCGCCCGGGGGCCGACCCGCATCGTCGAGACCCGGCACGGTTTCGTACTCGCGGGCGCCGGGGTGGACGCGTCCAACGTCCGCAAGGACGAGATCGCCCTGCTGCCGCTCGACCCGGACGCGAGCGCGCGGGCCCTGGTCGACGGCCTGCGGGCCCGCCTGGGCGTGTCCGTGGGCGTCGTCGTCAGCGACACCGCCGGCCGGCCGTGGCGGGCCGGCCTGACCGACCACGCGATCGGTGTCGCGGGGCTGGCCGCGCTGCGCAGCCACATCGGCGACGTCGACCCGTACGGCAACGAGCTGGGCATGACCGAGATCGCCGAGGCGGACGAGCTGGCCGCCGCGGCTGACCTGGTCAAACGGAAGCTTTCCGGGGCGCCGGTGGCGCTCGTGCGCGGTTTCCGCGCGCTCACCGACGACGGTCGCGGGGCCCGGGCGCTGGTCCGCCCGGCGGCGGAGGACATGTTCCGGCTCGGCACCGCCGAGGCCCGGCGCTCGGCGGTCACCGCCCGGCGGACGGTCCGCGAGTTCAGCGACGCGCCCGTGGACCCGCGGGCGCTCCAGCGCGCCTTCGCCGCCGCCGTGACCGCCCCGGCCCCGCACCACACGACCCCGTGGCGGTTCGTGGTCGTCACCGATGCCCGCGACGAGCTGCTGGCGCGGATGGCCGAGGCGTGGGCGGCGGACCTGCGCGCGGACGGCTTCGGCCCGGCCGCGGTCACCCGCCGGCTGGGGCGGGGCGACGTCCTGCGCCGGGCGCCCGTCCTGGTCGTGCCCTGCCTGGTCACCGACGGCGCCCACGGCTATCCCGACCGCCGGCGGGCCGCCGCCGAGGAGCGGATGTTCCTGGTCGCGATGGGGGCCGGCGTGCAGAACATGCTGGTCAGCCTGGCCGCGGAGGGCCTGGGGTCGTGCTGGGTGTCGAGCACCCTGTTCTGCCCGGACGTGGTCCGCGAGGTGCTGCGCCTGCCGGCGGACTGGCAGCCGATGGGCGCGGTGGGGGCCGGCCACCCGGCACGCCCGCCCGAGCCGCGCCCGCCGCGGGACGTCACGCCGTTCGTCGTCACCAGATGACCCGGGCCGCGCGGCCCGGGCCGCCGGGCGGACAGACGGGCGGACGGGCGGGCCAGGTGACCGGGACCGCACCCCGTGACCTGGCTCCCGTGACCTGGCTCCCGTGACCTGGCTCCCGTGACCGGGACCTCGTGGCCAGGACGGGGTACAGCGTGATATTCGGACCTTCGTAGGATGGTGCGCCGTGGGTAAGAAGAGCGCGGAACGCAACGCACGGCTGGAGGCGCTCCGGCGCGAACAACGGCGCCAGGAGCGGCGCCGTTCCTGGCTGATCTACGGTTCCGCCGGTGTCGTCCTGCTCGCGGTGCTGGCCGGCATCATCATCTACGCCGTGCTCGACAACAGGTCGAAGAACGAGACCCACAAGGTCGGCTATGTCGCGGCGGCGAGCAAGGCCGCGGCGGCGGCCGGGTGCACCGGAGTCGTCAACGACGCGCCGCGCGGCAACACCCATGTCGCGGCGAACGAGACCGTCAGCTACGACGCGGCCCCGCCGTCGTCCGGCAACCATGACGCCGACCCGCTGCCGGACGCCTACCGCTTCTACGAGCGCATCCCGCAACTGCGGATCGAGCGCGCCGTGCACAATCTCGAACACGGCTTCGTCATCGGCTGGTACGACCCGAAGCTCGCCGACGACCAGGTCACGGCGCTGCGTGCCGCTGCCGAGAACGCCGGGAACCGGTTCATCGCGGTGCCCTGGGAGCGCGGCGACTTCCCCGGGGACAAGCACTTCGTCCTCACCGCCTGGGACCGCACCCAGCGATGCGCGACCGTCTCCGAGGCCGCCATCAAGGAGTTCGTGTCCACCCACGCCAACCCGAATGCCGCCGGCGCGACCTGGGACTCCCCCACCGCGGCCGAGTCGGGTGCCGCCGGCGGCACCCTCAACCTCAGCCCGACGATCGCGGGCACGGTGGCCGCACTGACCGCGGGCGCGGCTCCCGCACCGGGCGGGGCGGCCCCCGCTCCGGGGACGTCCGCCGCGCCCGGTCCCGCGGTGCCGCGCTGAGCGCTCCGGACAGGGCCCGGGGCACCCTGAAGCGGGGTCCCCGGGCAGGCATCCGGGGCACGCTGGGCGGCCCCCTCAGGGCGGGATTCGGGGCGCCGCGGGCAGGGCACGGACGGGCAGGGCACGGGTGGACGCCGCCGGCCGGCCCGCCCCGGCCGGTCGGGCACGGCCGGTCAGGCACGGCCAGTCGGGCGCGGCCGGTCAGGCACGCTCAGTCAGACGCCGGTCAGACACGGTCGGAGCTGAAGCGGATCGCGCCCGCGGTCAGCACCGCGTCGGGGAAGACGCGGGCGCCGGCCCGCAGCTCGTTGCCGGCCCCGATCCGCGCGCGGTCACCGATGACCACCCCGTCCAGCGACACCCTGTTCCCGACGACCGCGCCGGCACCCACCACCGAGGTGCGCACGGTCGCACCCTCGCCGATCACCGCCCCGTCGAAGAGCACCGCGCCGTCGACGGTGGCGCCGGCACCCACCGTCGCGCCGGCACCCACCACCGTGCCCCCGCCGATCTTGGCGTCGACGGCGACGGCGGCGCCCGGCAGCGCCAGCCAGTCACCCACCGGCCCCGGCAGCGCCGAGGAGGCGATCCGCCCGGTCACCAGGTCCCGGGAGCCCCGGATGAACGCGTCGGGCGTGCCCAGGTCCAGCCAGTAGGTGCTGTCGATGTAGCCGACCACCAGGAGGCCGGCGTCCAGCAGCCCGGGGAAGGTCTCCCGCTCGACCGAGACCGGGCGTCCCACCGGAATGCTGTCGATCACCGACCGGCGGAACACATAACAGCCCGCGTTGATCCGGTTGGTCGGCGGGTCGGGCGTCTTCTCCAGGAACTGGGTGACCCGGCCGTCGGCGTCGGTGGGGACGACACCGAACGCCCGCGGGTCGTCGACCTCGGTCAGGTGCAGGGTGACGGCCGCGCCGGCCTGGCGGTGACGCCGCACCAGCGCGGCGATGTCCAGCCCGGAGAGGATGTCACCGTTGAAGACGACCACCGGGTCGTCCGGGCCGCCGCGCAGCCTCGACGCGACGTTGCGGATCCCGCCGCCGGTCCCCAGCGGCTCGGCCTCGGTGACGTACTCCAGCTCCAGCCCGTGGGCGGCGCCGTCCCCGAAGTACTCCTCGAACACCTCGGCCCGGTACGAGGTCGCGAGGACGACCCGGGTGATCCCCGCGTCCCGGGCGCGGGCGAGCATATGGGCGGTCACCGGCACCCCGGCGACCGGGAGCATCGGTTTCGGTGCCGACATCGTCAACGGGCGCAGCCGGCTGCCCTGCCCACCGACCAGCATCACAGCGTCCATGGCGGGTCAGTTTCGCAGAGGCGGCACCGCCTGGTGCACGATGTTCGCGTATTTCGGTGACGTCGCGTCGCGGACACCGGAGCGCAAGGAGCGGGTCAGCCGGCCGCGCGGTGTGCCGGAGTGCGCTGCCCGGCATTTCTGGCGATGCTGAAAGGGTGGTACGCCCGTCTGATCGCAGCTACCGGCTCCTCCACGACGGCACCCTGTCGGGCGCCGAGACCGCCCTGGCCGGGCTGGCCCAGGGCGGGGAGCCGGGCTTCGCCGCCGCCCGCACCGACGACGGGACCGCCACGCTGGCGGTGTGGCTCGCCTGGCAGGCGCACGAGCCGCCGATCGCCGACGTGATACCGGTGCTGGCCAACCTGGGCCTGCGCGCGCGGACCCACCGCTGCCTGCCGAGCCGTCCGGGCCCGGACGGGGGCATGGCCAGCCTGGACGAGTACCACATGATCGTCTCCCCGGAGCTGGCGGAGGCGGCGCTGAAGCAGATGGACGGGCTGCGCGACGTCCTGGGCGGTCTCGCGCTCGGGGACGTCGACAGCGACAGCCTGGACTCGCTGGTGCTCACCGCCGGGCTCACCGCCCGTGAGGTGCGGCTGCTGCGGGCGCTGTTCCGTTACCTGCGCCTGGCCGGGACGTCGCTGGGTGGGCGCTACGCCCACCGCGTCCTGACCGCCCACCCGTCCTACGCGCACGACCTGGTGGCGCTCTTCCACGCCCGGATGGATCCGTTGCGGGCGGACCCGGACAACGCCGAACGGCTGCACGCCGCGCTGGAGGACGCGCTCGGGTGGGTGACGGGCATCAACGACGACACGGTCCTGCGCCGGCTGCGCGACGTCGTCCTCGCGGTCGTCCGGACGACGTTCTACGCAGCCCCCGGCTCGGCGCCCGGATCGGCGCCGGATCGGATCCAGATCCAGCGGCCGCTGCCCGACCGGGCGGCGGGAGCCGGCCGAGCACCCTCCGAGCGTGCCGAGCGGACGGTCCACGCCGGCTACGGCCAGGGGTACGAGGGCCGCGGGGACGAGGTGGGCGGCGGCGGGGACGCGCTGGCCTTCAAGCTCGCCCCGGCCGGGCTGCCGTGGCTGCCCCGGCCGCGGCCGGAGGCCGAGATCTTCGTCAGCTCCCCCCGGTTCGACGCGGTGCACCTGCGCGGCACCCTGCTGGCCCGCGGCGGCATCCGCTGGTCCGACCGTCAGGAGGACCTGCGGACCGAGATCCTCGGCCTGCTGAAGGCCCAGCGGGTCAAGAACGCCGTCATCGTGCCGGACGGGGCCAAGGGCGGGTTCGTGCTGCGCCGTCCACCGGCGGAGCCCGGGGAGCTCGCCCGGCTGGCCGAGGCCTGCTACACGCGGTTCATGGAGGCGCTGCTGGCCCTTGTCGACAACCGGGCCGACGGCGAGACGCACCGCCGGGCGGGGATGGTCTGCCACGACGGGCCCGACAGCTACCTGGTCGTCGCCGCCGACAAGGGCACGGCCCGCTTCTCCGACCTGGCCAACCAGGTGGCGGCGACGAACGGCTACTGGCTCGGCGACGCGTTCGCCTCCGGTGGCCGCAGCGGGTACGACCACAAGGCGCTGGGCATCACCGCCCGCGGCGTGTGGGAGTCGGTGCGCCGGCACTTCGCCGAGCTCGGTGTCGACGCCGACCGCGAGCCCCTGACCGTCGTCGGCATCGGTGACATGTCCGGGGACGTCTTCGGCAACGGGATGCTGCTCTCCCGTCATCTGCGGCTGGTGGCCGCCTTCGACCACCGGCACATCTTCCTCGACCCCGACCCCGACCCGGCCCGGTCGTTCACCGAACGCCGGCGGCTGGCGTCGCTCCCGTCGAGCGGCTGGGACGACTACGACCGCGGCGCCCTGTCGGCCGGCGGGGGCGTCTTCCCGCTGTCGTCCAAGCGGATCGAGCTGACCGAGCCGGTCCGGGAGCTGCTCGGTGTCGGCGACGACACGCTGCCCGCCGACGCCCTGGTCCGGGCGATCCTGCGCGCGCCGGTCGACCTGCTGTGGAACGGCGGCGTGGGCACCTGGGTGAAGGCCAGCGGGCAGGAGCACGCCTCGGTCGGGGACAAGGCCCGCGACGGGATGCGGGTCGACGCCCGGCAGCTGCGCTGCCGGGTCGTGGCCGAGGGCGGCAACCTCGGCCTCACCGACGCCGCCCGGATCGAGTTCGCCCTGCGCGGCGGGCGCTGCAACACCGACTTCGTGGACAACTCCGGCGGCGTCGACTGCTCCGACCGCGAGGTCAACATCAAGATCGGCCTTGAGCTGGCGATCGGGACGGGCGCGATCGACCGGGCCGAACGCGAGAAGCTGCTGGCCGCCGCCACCGGCGGCGTCGTGCGGGCGGTCCTGGTCGACTGCGCCCGCCAGGCCCTGGCGCTGAGCGCGGCGGAACGCCACGTCGTGACCGCGGCGGACGGGCTGACGAGGTTCGTCGAGCACCTGGTCGACACCGGCGAGCTCGACCTGGGCGTCGAGACCCTGCCGGACGCCGAGGAGCTGACCACCCGGGTCGCCGCGGGCCGCACCTACACCCGGCCGGAGATCGCGATCCTGCACGCTTACGCGAAACGGACGGTGACCCGCGCGCTGCTGGACTCGCCGCTGCCCGACGACCCGGCGCTCGAGCCCGTCCTGGACGCCTACCTGCCGGCGTCCCTGCGGCCGGTGCTGCGCGAGCACTTCGGCCGTCACCCGCTGCGCCGGGAGATCGTCGCGTCCCGGCTCGCCAACTCGATCATCGACCGGGTCGGGGCCGGGTTCCTGCACCGCCTGCGGGAGCTGACCGGTGCGGACACGGTCCAGTGCGCCCGCGCGTTCGTCGTCACCGGCAGCCTGCTCGGCCTGACCGACATCTGGGACGCCCTCGACAGACACTGCCTCGGCGAGGGCCCCGGGGGCGGCTCCGCCGGCAGCGCCGGGGGAAGCACCGGCGCTCCCGGCGCCGAAGACGCCGGCACGGACGCCGGC
>NZ_CEVIVD010000079.1:1237-22934 GCF_982290655.1 Protofrankia sp. CiP1_Cm_nod3 | reverse complement strand
CGAACCGGTCGACAGATGGGACCGGGCGAACTGGCCATGGTGGCGGGAGCGGCTCGCGACGGTGTTCCGACAGCGCACCCAGGCGCGGTGGTGCGCCCTGGCCGAGCAGGCCGGCGTGTGCCTGTCTCCCGTTCTCACGATGGCGGAGGCGCCCGCCCATCCACACAACACGGCCCGGGCGGTCTTCACCAGGGTGGGCGATGCCGTTCTCCCCTCGCCAGCGCCACGCTTCAGCCGTACGCGGCTGGAACCGATCGCCGAACCTCAGTCCCGTGACGACGACACGGCCGACGTGCTCGCCGAGCTCGGCATCGACGTGCCGCGGCTCGTCGGCGACGCCTCGGGCGGGTAGCCGACGCCGGCGGCAACCGCTGGGCAGCCGCCGAGGCGAACGATCGTCATCGCCATCTGCGCGGTCAGATAGTCGCTGTCGTCGGTGGTGACGCGCAGACCGGTGAGGCGTTCGATGTTGGTGAGCCGGTAGCGCACCGTGTTGGGATGGACGCCCAGTTCGTCGGCGCAGTCGCGCACGTTCCTGGCCAGCCGCAGGAACGGCTCCAGTGTCGACATCAGTTCCACGGACTTGACGGAGCGGTCTCGCAGCAGGGGCCCGAACGTGTCGAGAACGAGCTGGCTGGCCTCGTCGCGGCTGGTCGAGGCCAGCAGGAGCCGTGCCGCGCCGAGATCGTCGGCGGCGAGCACGCCCGGCTCGGCGTCCGAGAGATGTTCACGGATGCACTTCAGGACCTGCTGGGCCTCCCGGTGGGCTCGGTGGTCGTCCCCGGGGGCCTCCACCACCGTCGAGATCGCCGCACAGAGCTGGCCTTCCGGACTGAGTTCGGCGAGCACGACACGCAGCCGGGCCCTCACCCATTCGACCGCCTCCCGCCGGTCGCACTCCCTCGGCACCTCGATGATCACCGCGATGTCGCTGCCGGACCAGGCCGCCAGCGCGCTTGACGGTGACTCCCGGTCGGTCAGGATCTGGGCCACCTGCCGTGACATGACGCGGTTCGCCGAACCGCTGTCCCGCGCGGCCACGAGGCAGACCACCCGCCGCGCGGTGAGGTCGACGCCGAGCGAGCGAGCCCGTTCCTCGAGCTCCCGCTCGCCACGGATCAGGCTTCCCACGAGGGCCTCGACCGCATGCCATTCCATGTCCTGGTCGATCCTGCTCCGCAGACGCTCAAGAGCGATGTTGTGCGCGGCCCTGCGCACGATGACGTCATCGAGCTGACCGAACCGGCCGGCGGCCTCGACGACGACGACGTAGCCCTGCCGCTGTCCGTTGAGTTCGATCGAGGTCAGCAGGAGCCGATGGTTGATGCCGGCCTGCGGCAGCGGCGGGATGCACTGCGGGCGTCCGGACTCGAGTGACTCCGTGACGGGCTCGACCGAGGGATGATGCCGGATGTCGCCCAACGACCGGAGTCGCACGCGCAGGTCGTCCGTCGCGCCGGCGCAGGACAGGCAGCGGAAGTCCACGTCGTAGATGGCGCAGGGCTTCGACAGCAGTTGCGCGACCGTCTCCCCCAGCTCACGGACCCCCCAGCCGCTCAGCGCGATATCCGCGAGCTGCCCCTCCATGCGACGAGCGCGCTGCAGCATCTCCAGCTGCCTGGCCTGTACGTGGAGGCTGTCCCTGAGCTGGGAGGTCAGTTGCACCTGGTTGATCGCCGTGGCCGCGAGCTCGGCGAACGACAACGCCAGCTCCTGGTCCGGCTGTGAGAACTCCATCGTGGTGTCCTCGGTGTCGAGACACAGAATCCCGATTACCTCGCCGCGGAGCCTCATGGGGATTCCCAGCACCGAGCGTGCCCGCCAGCGACGCATCGCGGCGTGCACCGGCCGGGGATCCACCAGCGTGTTCGTGAGCATCACGGGCCGGCCGGTGTCGAGGATTTCCCGGGTGAAGTTGTCCCCGGGCATTCCGCTGACCAGCTGTTTTACGGGTATGTCGATGTCCCGGGCAGCGTGCGCGGCCTTGCCGTGCAACAGACCGGTCTCCCGGTCGCGCAGATGCAGACTGCACCGGTCGGCGCCTGTCAGCTCGCTGAGGGTGTCGACAATAAGATGGAAGATCGTGTCAAGGTCGCGTTCTTCGGCCAGCGCGCCAGCCAGTTTCCGGAACGCGGCAAGTTCCTTGTGTTCCCTGTGCTCGCCACCCACCTCGGGGGCGCGCTCGGACGGTTGCCGCATACCGGTCACGTCCGGTATCTGTTGATGCTCCGATCCGGCCTGGCGAACCCCGCTCATGTCCTGTCCGAGACCCCCGTCCGCAGGTCGCCTGAACCATGGATGCGGATGCCTTCCATGGCAGCAAACAGCCAGCAACGGTCTCTGTCAACGGCGCCCGGGCCCGGCCCCCTCGACCGGCGGTGGCGCTGCCGGTGACGCCGGCTGCCCGCCCGCGGCGGCCGACGGGCCAGCTGACGGATCTCCACCCAGTCCTGCACTCTCAGCACCCCCACCGTCAACCGGGGCCCATTTCCGCCCATGGGCAGCGGGTCAGTGTTCAACTGTCGCCCACGGTCCCGCCGGGCGGGTTTTGGAGCGGGGTCCAAAAGGCCGGACGCGGCGTTGCTGCGCACCCGGGGATCCGCCGCTAGCGTTCGCCCTCGCTCAGCCAGGTTGTGAGCCGGAGCACAGTTCCAGCTTCCGCGAATTCCAGGGAGTGCCGACGTGACGGGCGCGTCCATCTGCTTCGCCGGAAGGCCCCCACGGCGGAAACCCTCCGGCGGGCACGAACGACGAGAGAGGGGACGTCACCTCTCCCACCCACCCGAACAGCCGTCCTGGCCAACGACGCTACGCGCGGCCTGTGGCTGGCCGACCCCGTGGATCATGCCGCAACGCTGCTGACAGGCCTGGTCATCAGCGCCCCCGCCCGCCGAGGCCCAGACCCTGATCTCCCCGGCCGGGGCAGGCCGCGGCCTCCGGCTCTGCCTCCCATCCCGATCCGACACACCACCGACAGGGAGAACGATGATCCATCTGAGGGCAGTGAGGCGTTCGGCATCCGGCATGCTCGCCGCCGTGACCGCGGTGGCGCTTGTCGCCGCGGCCGGGTGTTCCTCCTCCGGACCGGACTTACCCGACGCCACGGGCGGCGGCGCCACGTCGGCCTCCGGGGACGGCTACACCGCCACGGCGCGGGAAGCGGTCGACGCGGCCTACAGAGGCCTCTACAGCGCACCTGCCAAGGGCGGTCCCAGCGCCCAGAAGGGAAAGAACATCTGGGTGATTCCGTGTTCTTCGGCGCTGTTCGGCTGTTCCGAACCCGCCGCGGCCATCCAGGAGGCAGCCAGGGTGCTGGACTGGAAAATCACGACGGCAGACGGCAAGGCCAGTCCCGCGGGCTATACGGCCGCCCTCAACCAGGCGGTCGCGGCACACGCGGACGGCATCATCACCATCGCGATCGACTGCCCACCGGCCAGGGCCGGGCTCCAGGCGGCGAAGAACGCCCGTATTCCGACGGTGGCCGTATGGGCCTACGACTGCGACGACCCCAAAGCAGGCGGCGGCGCGTCGCTGTACTCGGCGACCATCAATTCCAGTGGCACCCCTCCCCAGTTCGGTACCAGGTGGGGCACGTTGAAGGCCGACTATGCGATCGCCGCCACCGGAGGCAGGGCGAAGGTCCTACTGATCACGCACCCGGACTTCGTCGTCACCCAGTACGAGGAGGCCGGATATCGAGAAGAACTGGCCAGGTGCGGCGGATGCCGGATCGTCGACACGGTCGCTATCACCGGTCAGGACCTCGGCAACCCGGCGACGACGGCACAGAAGGTCGCCACGGCGTTGCAGAAGCATCCTGAGGCGAACGTCGTGGACGCTCCCGACGACACCACCATGGCCGAGATCTCCCAGGTCATCACCGCAAGCCAGCACTCCGGTCTCGTCGTGGTGGCCGGCGAGGGCTACCCGTCGACCGTGGCCCTTATTCGCAGGAAGGTGGTCACCGCCGCCGTCGGCGTTCCCGCGAACTGGCTCGGCTGGGAGGGCGCGGACGCGATGAACCGGGTTCTGGCCGGCGAGACGACCATCCCGGACCAGGGGGCCAGCTTCCAGATCATCGACGCCGACCACGCTCTGCCCGCCTCCGACAGCCAGTCCTGGACGCCGTCGGTCGACTACCGGGCCGCGTTCACCGCGAACTGGACCGGCTGACGTCAACCGCCGCGATGCCCGTGCCGCCCGGGATCCGTGGGACGGCACGGACATCGCCATACCGGACCACACAGCCGGACCACACAGGAGGACAGATGACCGCCGTCGGCGAGGCGCAGTCTCCGCGGACCACCGCTCCGGCGATCCGCGTCAACGCGGTCTCCAAGACCTTCGGTGGCACCCGCGCGCTACGCGATGTCAGCTTCGAGGTCCCCCGCGCCTCGGTACACGCGCTGTGCGGCGGAAACGGATCGGGCAAGTCGACGCTCATCAAGATCCTGGCCGGGGTGCACCAGGCTGACAGCGGCACGATCGAGATTGACGGCCACGTCCACGACGCGACCCGGACGAACCCGGGGTGGGCCGGTTCGAACGGGCTCTACTTCGTCCATCAGGCGGTGGGCACGTTCCCGTCGATGACGGTGGCCGAGAACTTCGCCGTCAGCTCGGCCTTCGGCGCGAGGAGCCTGGCTCCGGTCTCGTGGCGGGCGCTGCACCGGCGCGTCCAGAAGGTGCTGGAGCGGTTCGAGATCGACGTCTCACCAAAGACGATCATGGCGCAGGTTCCGCCCGCCACGCGGACGATGATCGCGGTCGCCCGCGCGCTGCAGTACGAGGCCGAGGCCGGGCGGGGCACGCTGGTCCTCGACGAGCCTACCGCGTCGCTTCCGGCCGAGGAGGCGCAGGCGGTGCTCGACGCCATGCGTGGTTACGCGCGGCGCGGCCACGCCGTCGTCTTCGTGTCGCATCGGCTGTCCGAGCTGCTGGCGGTGTCGGACAGCGCGACCTTCCTGAGAGACGGGCAGCATGTCCGGACCTGCGACGCCGCGGACCTCGACGAGAGCAGCCTGGTCCAACTGATCACGGGACATGCTCCGGTCGCGCCGAGCAGGAATACCGTCGGTACCGACCAGGCCGAGGTCCGGCTGCGGCTTGAGAACCTCGCGGTCGGATCACTGGACGACATCTGCCTGCAGGTGCGCGCCGGGGAGGTCGTCGGAATCGCCGGGCTGCTCGGCTCGGGCCGGTCGACGTTGCTGCAGTCGCTGTTCGGGGTCAGGCCGGCTCGGGGAGGCCGGGCGACCCTCGACGGCGTCGAGCTGACAGCCAACGACGTCCCCGCCGCCATCAGGGGCGGCATCGCCTACGTCCCCGAGGACCGCGCCGGACAGGCCGCGTTCGCCGAGCTTTCCGTACGCGCGAACCTGAGCGCGCCGAGCCTGCGGCGCTACTGGAACCGGGTCTGGCTGCGGCGTGCGGCCGAACGTTGCGACGCCCAGAGCGTCATCGAGCGATACAAGATCAAGGTCGACGGGCCCGAAGCGTACTTCGCCACCATGTCCGGCGGAAACCAGCAGAAGGTGGTGCTGGCGCGCTGGCTGGAACTGGCGCCGCGGCTGCTGCTGCTCGACGAGCCGACCCAGGGCGTCGACATCGGCGCCCGTACAGCGATCCACCAGCTCGTCCGCCAGGTCGCGGCCGCCGGGACCGCGGTGCTGCTCGTCAGCTCCGATCCTCAGGAACTCGTCGACGCGTGCGACCGGGTGGTCGGTGTCCACAGCGGGCGGATCACGGGCGAGGCGTCGGGCGCCGACCTGACCGTGCGGCGCTGTACCGAACTCGGTCACGGGCTGGGCGCACCGTCCGGAGCGCGCACACCGACGTCGCGCGCCCTCGGCCCACGGACACCCGCCACCCACCCACCGACCAGCATGGAGCCTCGAACATCATGACAGCGACCGCCACCGACCAGCGTCCGAACAGTCCCGCACCCCCCGGCTCAGGACGTCCGCCACGCCGTGCGAACTGGCCGGGCGGGGCGCGGTGGCTCTCCCTCGGCGAGCGGTTCGGCCTCCTGGTACTGATCGTTGCCATCATCGTCGCCTGGTCGGTGCGGTTCCCCGACACGTTCGCCACCGTACACAACTGGCAGATCATCGGCAGTTCACAGTCAGTGAATCTGATCATTGCGCTGGCGCTGATGGTCCCGCTCCTGAGCAACAACTTCGATCTCTCGGTCGGGTCCACCGCCAGCCTGGCGTCGATGCTCACCGCGGGCCTCATGGCGCGCAACGGATGGAACCTGCTCGAAGCCGTACTGATGGTTCTGGTCATAGGTCTGCTGATCGGGGCCGTCAACGGGCTGCTCGTCACACGGTTCGGGCTCAACGGGCTCATCGCCACCCTCGGATCGGCGACCGTGCTCGACGGGACGCAGAGCTGGTACAGCCACAACCTCAGCATCTCCTCCGGCTTCTCGCAGAAGCTGGTCGACTTCGGGACCGCCACGGTCTGGAAGATCCCGTGGCTGACCGTCGTCGCCCTGCTCATCGCGCTGGTGACCGGATACGTCGTCGCGCAGACGCCGTTCGGTCGCAGGCTCGTGGCTGTCGGGTCGTCGAGCCCGGCAGCCCGCCTGGTCGGCGTGCGAGTGGACCGACTGGTGCTGGCGAGCTACATGACGTCCGGAGGGCTCGCCGCGGCCGGCGGGGTGCTCCTGCTGGCGCAGCAGGGCAGCGCGACCCCCGGCACGACCGGCATCGGTGTCCTTCTCCCAGCTCTTGCCGCCGTCTACCTGGGAGCGTCCACGTGGACGCCCGGTCAGTTCAACGTCGTGGGAACGATCCTCGGCCTGGTCCTGGTCGCCGTGATCGTCAGCGGCCTGACCCTCGGCGGTGCCGCAACGTGGGTCAGCGGTGTTGCCGACGGCGGCGCGCTGATCCTCGCGGTCGGCGCGTCAGCGGCATTCAGACGCAGGCGGCGAGGCGCGTGACCTCTACACCGTTCGGTTCTGGCCAACCTGACCAGCCTGACCAACCTGGAAACAGTCGGATGGGAGAAACGTGAAGATCGAAGACAGTGTCGCGATCGTGACGGGCGGGGCGTCCGGACTCGGCCGAGCGGCCGCGACCGCGCTGGCAGAGGCCGGTGCCCGGATCGCGGTTCTGGACCTGCCCACGGCGCCCGGAGACGACGTGGCCAAAGGCCTCCCGACGGAGGCGGTCTTCGCGCCGACCGACGTCACGGACGAGGACGCCGTCACGGCCGCGCTGGACGCCGCCGCCGCACTGGGCGACATCCGCATCGTGGTCAACTGTGCCGGCGTTGGCACACCCGGCCGGATCCTGTCGCGCCGCGGCGAGGTCATGCCTCTCGCCCAGTTCGCCCAGCTCGTCCATGTCAACCTGGTGGGCACGTTCAACGTGATCCGGCTCGCCGCGGAGCGGATCGCCAGGGCGGAGCTGGTCGACGGCGAACGCGGTGTGATCGTCAATACCGCGTCGGTGGCGGCCTTCGACGGGCAGATCGGGCAGGTGGCCTACTCGGCGTCCAAGGGCGGCGTGGTGGGGATGACCCTCCCGCTCGCCCGAGATCTGGCCGACCGACAGATCCGGGTCGTGACGATCGCTCCCGGCCTGTTCAGGACTCCGATGCTGGAGGGTCTGCCGCAGCAGGCCCAGGACTCTCTCGGCACCCAGACGCCCCATCCGTCGCGGCTGGGCGAGCCGACCGAGTACGCGGCGCTGGTCGAGCACATCGTCGCCAACCCCATGCTCAACGGCGAGGTGATCCGGCTCGACGGGGCGATCCGGCTGGCACCCCGGTGAGGACACCCCTGCATGGCAGCCTCGACGGGCCCCTCCCGCGGGCCCGCGCCGGCTCCGCGGCGGAGGCCCGCGCGAGCGGACCGCTCAGCGGCGTGACAGTGCTGGAACTGCCGGCCATCGGGCCTGTGCCGTTTCTCGGCATGTTGCTGGCCGACCTCGGTGCGGAGGTGGTCCGTATTCAGAAACCGGCGGCGAAGCGCAGCAGCCTTGACGAGGTGTTCATCGCCGGCCCGCTCGGCCGCGGACGACGACACCTTGAACTGGACCTTCACGCGCACGGCGCGGGCGACGTCGTCCTGCGCCTGGCCGAGCGATCAGACGTTCTGATCGAAGGATTTCGTCCCGGCGTCGCCGAGCGCCTCGGCATCGGCCCCGACGAAGCGCTGTCCCGCAATCCTCGGCTCGTCTACGGCCGCCTGACCGGTTGGGGCCAGGACGGACCACTCGCGCGGACCGCCGGCCACGACATCACCTACCTCGCCATCTCCGGCCTTCTGCACGGAATCGGCACCAGACAGGGGCCGCCCACACCGCCGGTGAACTACCTGGCGGACTTCGCCGGCGGATCCCTCTTCCTCGGTATGGGGCTGTTGGCGGCGGTACTTCACGCCCGGACGTCCGGGGCCGGCCAGGTCATTGACGCCGCGATGGTCGAGGGCGCCGCATATCTCGGAACGATGACACGCACGCTGCTCGGCTCCGGCTCGTGGCGCGACGAGCGCGGATCGAACCTGCTTGACGGCGGTAGTCCGAACTACCGGTGCTACGAGTGCGCCGACGGCCGTTGGGTGGCCATGGGCGCGCTCGAGCCGCAGTTCTGGCAGACATTCTGCGAGGCCATCGGATCCGACCCGACGCAGGTGCCGTCACCGTACGATCGCGGCCAGTCGGATGCTGTCGAGTCATGGCTCACCGGCACCTTCAGGAGCAGGACCCGTGACGAGTGGGCCGAACTGTTCGCGCCCCTCGACGCCTGCGTGGCACCCGTCCTGAGCCTCACCGAAGCGCCAGAACACCCACACAACGTCGCCAGACAGGCCTACACCGAGTTCGAGGACACGCTGGTCGCGCTGCCTGCACCCAGGTTCTCCGGCACGCCGACGACCCTCGCCGCGGGCGGCAACGCCGCAGCCGACGGGCCGGAGATCCTGCGGCAGCTGGGTTACGACGAGACCGGGCTGGCCGCACTTCGCGCGTCAGGGGCGATCACGTAACCGGCTGCCGCGCCGAACAGCGGCCGACGGCTCTCGCTTCTTGCGGACAGGGCTTCAGCCAGATCAGGACCGTCGAACGACCGGTCCATCAGCCGGGCCGTACGCTCCAGCGCCCGCGTCTCGTTGTCCTCAAGGTCGGCGTACACCTGCGCCTTGATCACTGCCAGTGAGGTCGGCGCACAGTTCAGGGCGAGGTCGGTCGCGTACTCCACAGCCGCGGTGAAGACGTCAGCGACCGGCACGGCGAACTGCACAAGCCCCATCTCGAGGGCCTCGGCGCCGGTGATCACCCTTCCGCTCAGGAGCAGATCAAGCGCACGGCCGACACCGAGCGCACGCGGTAACAGCCACGACAGGCCATATTCCGCGACCAGCCCGAGGCGGGCAAAAGTCGTGGCGATCTTCGCCTCACGCGCGGCGAACCGAACGTCGCTGCCCATCATGTACGCGAAACCGATTCCCGCCACCGGCCCGTTCACCGCGGCTATGACCGGGGTGGACAGGCGATGCACAAAGCTGGGCATGTCCTCCTGCACCGGGATGAAGGCGCGTATGGCGGCTGGACCGCCACGGAGCACCTCGACGTCGGCACCAGAACAGAAGCCCCGGCCGCTGCCGGTCACAACAATCGCCCGCACGCGCGGATCCCGGTCCAGTTGACGCATCGCCACGGCATACGCATCCCCCATCGTGCGGGTGAACGCATTCAGGGTGCCGGGTCTGTTGAACCGCACCACGGCAACAGGTCCGTGATGATCGATCTCGATTTCAGCGGTCAACGCACTCTGCATCCCCTGATTCTGTCGCGGCCAGGGGAGGGCCGTTCGGGACGAATATGTACGCGCGTACAGGAACGCCGGCGCTCGGGAGGCGCACTATCACCGATCCGGGTGCGGCCGAACTGGTCAGCGATCTCGTGGGCGGTGCGCCCGGCGCGGTCCGCCTCGGTGGCGACGGTTCCGTGCACGGTGTGGGGGTACGACCCAGCCGCGCCGACGGTCCGAGCCGCGACCGACAGGCCGGTGTGACGTCCCCTGGCCGCATCCGGGACACCCGGTACGCTACTGGCGAATCGAATGATCTAATGGGCCGCACCGGGCGAGTGAGTGCGAGATGGGTGGGTTTCGTCGTGAGCTACACACTGCAGTGTCCCAAGTGCCACGGGGTGATGCGGACCTACAGCCGCAGCGGCGTGCAGATCGAGCAGTGCGACAACTGCCGGGGAATCTTCCTTGACTACGGGGAGCTGGAAGCCATCAGCCGGCTTGAAGGGCAGTTCAACCAGCCCCCGCCGCCCCCGCCGCAGTACACACAGCCCGCGCAGTACGCCCAGCCCGCGTGGGGCGTGCCGCATGGGGGCCACCACGGCGGGCACGGCCATCACGGCCATAGCGGTCACGGCCACCACGGCTTCGCCAAGCTGTTCTTCTCCTCCTGACCGGATCCGCAAGGGCTGTTTCTCGACGGCCGTATCCCGTGTCGTCACGTGACAGGGCCCCGGGACCGCACCGGATATCCGGTCGCGGCACCGGGGCCCTTTCACGTGGCGACGTCCGGTCGCGGAGGACGACATCGAGGGAGTGGACGGCCAGGCCAGGTGGCTGGTCAGGAGGCGACGGCCTTCGTGCCGAGCAGGCTTTTCAGGTCGCCCCAGAACGCCGAGGACGCGTCGACCTCCGGCCCCAGGCGCAGCAGGAGGTTGCTGCGGCGGGGGCTTTCCAGCCGGATGTGCACCGGGGTGTTCCCCGGATGGGTGGCCAGGATCAGGCGCAGCTCGTCGACGAGGCCCGGGGTCACCTTGTGCGTGGGCAGGGAAATCAGCACCGGCGGTCCGGCGTCCGGATTCACGCTCACGTCGAGTGTGGTCAGGTCGTGGGCGAAGATGCTGATGGAGCCGTCGCGTTCGTTGATGCGCCCGCGGACGGAGACCACCGCGTCGGGTACGAGCTGCTCGGAATACACCTCGTAGCTCTTCGGGAAGAACAGGACCTCGACCGACGCGTCCAGGTCCTCGACGGTGACGATGGCCCAGAGGTTGCCGTTGTTCTTGTTGACCCGCCGGTCGATTTTCGCGATCACGCCGGCGATCTGCACCTCGCCCTCACCGCGGCCGCTGTCGAGAAGGTCGATGATCCGGGTGTCCCGGTTGCGGTCCAGAATCCGCTGGGTGCCTTCCAGCGGATGGCTGGAGACGTACAGGCCGAGCATTTCGCGTTCCTGCGCGAGAAGTTCCGGGCGCGGCCACTCGGCGGCGCTGAGATCCAGCCCGAGGCCGATTTTCATCGACTCGTCCGGCTCGTCACCGCCACCGCCACCGCCACCGAAAAGGTCGAACTGGCCGAACGCCTCGTTGCGTTTCGTGCCGATGACGGCGTCGACCGCGGTTTCGTGGACCTGTGACAGGGCACGGCGGTTGTGCCCGAGGGAGTCGAACGCGCCCGCTTTGATCAGGGAGTCGACGACACGCTTGTTGCAGACCGCGATCTCGACCTTCTCCAGGAAGTCCGGGAACGACGCGTAGTCGCCCTTCCGTTCCCGGGTGGCGGCGATCGAGGCGACGACGTTCGCCCCCACGTTACGGATCGCGCCGAGGCCGAAACGGATGTCGTCGCCGACCGGGGTGAAGTAGAGCGTCGACTCGTTCACGTCGGGCGGCAGCACCCGGATGCCCATCTTGCGGCATTCGGCGAGATACACCGCCATCTTGTCCTTGTCGTCCCCGACGGAGGTCAGCAGTGCCGCCATGTACTCGGCCGGGAAGTTCGCCTTCAGATAGGCGGTCCAGAACGAGACGACGCCGTAACCGGCCGTGTGGGACTTGTTGAACCCGTATCCGGAGAAGGGGACCAGCACGTCCCACAGCGCCTGGGCGGCCTCGGTGGAGTAGCCCTTCTTCGCCATGCCGGCCATGAACTCCGCGTGGTTGGCGTCCAGCACCTCCTTCTTCTTCTTGCCCATGGCGCGGCGCAGCAGGTCGGCCTCGCCCAGGGTGTAGCCGGCGAGTTCCCGCGCGATGGTCATGACCTGCTCCTGGTAGACCACCAGGTGGTAGGTCTCGCCGAGAATGTCCTCCAGTCGGTCCTTAAGCTCGGTGTGGATCGGGGTGACGGGCTTGCGGCCGTTCTTGCGGTCGGCGTACTCGATGTGGGAGTTGGCCGCCATCGGCCCCGGCCGGTACAGCGCGAGAACGGCGGCGATGTCCTCGAACTTCGTCGGGGCCATCAGCCGCAGCAGGCTGCGCATGGGGCCGCCGTCGAGCTGGAAGACGCCGAGGGTGTCCCCGCGGGCCATCAGCTGGAAGGTCGGGGTGTCCGCCAGCGGGAGCTTCTGCAGGTCGATGTCGACGCCACGGTTCTTGCGCACGTTGAGGATCGCGTCGTCGATGACGGTGAGGTTGCGCAGGCCGAGGAAGTCCATCTTCAGCAGGCCCATGTCCTCGCACTGCGGGAACGGGAAACCCGTGATGATGGCGCCGTCGGCGTCCCGCCGGTGGATCGGCAGGACGTCCAGCAGCGGCTCGGAGCAGAGGATCACCCCGGCCGCGTGCACCCCCGTCCCGCGGGTGAGGCCCTCCAGCCCACGCGCGGTGTCAATAATCTTGCGGACGTCCTGGTCGGTCTCGTAGAGGCCGCGCACCTCGGCGGCCTCGCTGTACCGCTCGTGCGCGGGGTCGAGGATGCCGGACAGCGGAATGCCCTTGCCGAACACGTCCGGGGGCATCGCCTTGGTGATTTTGTCGCCGAGGGCGTACGGGTAGCCCAGCACCCGGCACGAGTCCTTGACCGCGGCTTTCGCCTTGATCGTGCCGAAGGTGAGGATCTGGCACACCCGGTCCTCGCCGTACCGCTCGGTGACATAACGGATCATGTCACCGCGGCGGCGTTCGTCGAAGTCGAGGTCGATGTCCGGCGGGGAGATGCGGTCGGGGTTGAGGAACCGCTCGAAGATCAGCCGGTGCTCGATCGGGTCGAGCTCGGTGACGCCGAGGACGTAGGAGACCATCGACCCGGTCGCCGAACCACGCCCCGGGCCGACCCGGATACCCTTCTCCCGGGCGTACCGGCAGATGTCGGCGACGACGAGGAAGTAGGCCGGGAAACCCATGTTGGCGATGACGCCGATCTCGTACTCGACCCGGTCGAGAACCTCCTGCGGCGGATTCGCGCCGAAGCGGTGCTCGACGCCGCGGGCCACCTCCTTGCGCAGCCACGAGAGCTGGTCCTCCCCCGCCGGGACGGGGAACCGCGGCATCCGGTCGACATAGGCGAAGACGTCGTCGTACGGCTCGACCCGTTCGGCGATCAGAAGCGAACTGTCGCACGCGCCGGGAACCTGGTCGTCCCACAGGTCGCGCATCTCCTCGGGGCTTTTCAGGTAGTAGCCGTCGCCGTCGAACCTGAAACGTTTCGGGTCGTCGAGCCGTTTCCCGGTGCCGACGCACAACAACGCGCTGTGCGAGTCGGCCTGGTCCTTGGTGACGTAGTGGCTGTCGTTCGTGGCCAACGGCCGCAGATCGAGCCGGCGGGCGACGTCGAGCAGGCCGTCGCGGACCTTCCGTTCGATCGCGAGCCCGTGGTCCATCAGTTCCAGGAAATAGTTCTCCGGGCCGAAGATGTCCCGGTAGGTGGCCGCGGCCTGCAGCGCCTTGTCGAACTGGTTCAGCCGCAGCCGGGTCTGTACCACGCCGGACGGGCAGCCGGTCGTGGCGATGATTCCCTCGGCGTGCTCGGCGATCAGCTCCTGGTCCATCCGGGGCTTGCGGTAGTAGCCGTCGAGCGAGGCGATACTGCTCAGCTGGAAAAGATTGCGCAGCCCCGTCGAGTTGGCCGCCAGCATTGTCATGTGGGTGTAGGCACCACCGCCGGAGACATCGCCGCCCTCACCGTCCGGATCGGCGTCGCGCTGCCCGCCGTCACCCCAGAAGACGGGTTTCTTGTGGTGCCGGGCCTCCGGTGCGACATAGGCTTCTATACCGATGACCGGTGTGATGCCGGCCTTTTTCGCGGCCTGGTGGAACTCGTAGGAACCGAACATGTTGCCGTGGTCGGTCATCCCCACCGCGGGCATGCCCAGCCGGGCCGCTTCGGCGAACAGCAGGCCGACCTTCGCCGCACCGTCCAACATCGAGTACTCGGTGTGCACGTGCAGGTGGACGAAGGAATCACCCTTGGACATTGGTCCCCTTTCGCACCGTACGGCCTCGACGAAGACCTTAACGCCTGGGCGCTCCCACCCGGGGCCTCCCCACATCGCGCGTCGAGTAGGCGTGTCGGACAGCCGCTCCCATTATCACAATTCGATCAACAATCGCAAATCAGGATGCTGGTCCTACGCATTGCCACGCCTTGTTCTACGCATTGCCATGCCCCGCCCACCGGACGCCGGAAGATCGAAGAATCGGCACTGGAAGCCAGCCACACCGTTCTCGGCCGATCACGGGCGGCTACAAGTATCCGCGTGCGCTCCGGACGGCCGGGCCGTCGACAGCGGAAGGACCGTACGGCCGCCCGGCCGGCCGGGCCCGGAGCCCGGCCCCGTGATCGTGGGTGCGCCGCTCGGGCCGGCGCGGCCGCTCAGAGCAACAGATCGGCGGGGCGCACGGTGACGGGGAAGGGCTCGGTGAGCTCGCGGCGGTCGCCGCCGCGGACGGTGTCGACGACCTCGTAGATGCCATGGCGGCCAAGCCGGTGGACGGTCATCGACGGGACCTGCGGATCGATGATCCAATAGGAACGGATACCGGCCTCCTGGTAGGCGGTCCGCTTGCGCCGGGTGTCGTACGTGCGGCCGTAACGGGAGAGGACCTCGACCACGAGGACGGGCAGGACCGCCTCCTGGTCGGGCAGGACGAGGACGTCCGGCTGGAACTTCCTGGTCACCGACACGGGCACGTCGAACGGCGCGATCAGAGTGCGCGCCGGGCCGACCTCACCCGCACGGAGGATCATCCCGAGGTTGAGCACGACCCGCTGGTGACGGTAGCTGGGGGCGGGGCTCACGACGACGACACCGTCGAGGAGTTCCCAGCGCCGCTGGCCGTGGGGCGCGTGCTCGAGGGCGTCGGCTGTGTAGCCGCCGGGCTCGACAGCCCGCAGGAAGGCCAGGCCCTCGTCGAAGTCGATCCGGCTGACCGGCAGCGGCCAGCCGGCCAGGCCGGCGATGTCCACCGGCCCGCCGGCCGGCTCGCGGGCCGGCTCGCGGGCAGCCGGGTCATGCTTTACCGCCACAGCTGTCATGGTGCCACTCCTTCGTTGACCGGACGGCACGTTTGCTGCAAAGCATACGCCATGGTGTGACGTTCCTCTGGCGATACGTCGACAGTGCCCACCCGGTAGATCTCCGCATCCACCCGCCGGATCTCCACCCAGTGGATGCCACCCGACATCTGCCCACCCGGTAGACGTCGGTCCGGCAGGCCACGGCAAACCCACGGGCCGAATCATCCGATTCATTGACACTTGTGCGAGAACAGTGGAACTCTCAGCCGTAAACGTCAGGGGGCGGCGGAGGTGCCGGTCGGCCGGCCTCAACGGAAGCGCACCTCCGCGCACAGGCGAGGTACACGATGATCAGCCGTACGCAATGATCAGCCGAAGCCGGCTGTTGGCGGTGGGCGGGGTGGCGTTCACGCTGCTGCTGGCGATGGTCGTCGTCGTCCTGTCGGGAGGCGCAGCCCTCCCGTTCGCGCTCGGCAGCGTCGGTTCCTTCGGCGTCGCCGGCGCCTCGATCGACACCGGCGAGCCGGCTCAGCCGGGCAGCTTCACGCTGGTACCCAGCATCGACGGGAACTCGGCCCCGGACGGCGGCCAGCTGCCGGCGGGCGAGATCTACATGAAACAGGCGCTGATCGACGGGCTGGTCCTGGAGAAGGCATTCGAACTGCCCGGCGGGCTGGGTACCTGGAAACTACGGATCAACGCTCCCGGACGGACGAAGGTGACCGGCCTCACGCTCGGCGCGTCCCGGATCTGCGTGGAATCGATCGATTTCCACGGGGTCGCCATCGACGCCGCCGGCGGCGCTCCGCTCGCCTCCATCCGGCTGGACGCCGGCCGGGTCGTGCTGGTCGGCGCCGGGGTCGAGGCGACGAGCCTGCGGTCGACCGGCCTCTCGCTGGGCAGCATCCAGGTCGGCATCGAGCGCGGCGGCTACGACCCGCAGAAATTCCGTTGCCTGGCATGAATGCTTCGCGCAAGCGGCCGGACGGCCCTCACACGAACGACCGGACGGCACGATCCCACCTTTTCACCGCTTTTGCGGCTTACACCGTTCTTACCGCTTTTGCTGCCTGGTTCTCCCGCTCCGCGGTTTCGTGGCCGTCGCCGGCAGGAGGCCCGGCGCCGGCCACGAAACGGTCCGGTGACGCGGGCCCGGTGGCCTGATGGCCCGGCCATGGCCAGCAGGGGCGGCAACGAACGTGTCCGCCACGCCACCGCGTCCGCACCGCCCGGCCCACCTGGCGAAGCCGGCCCACCCGGCGCGGCCGGCCCGCCCGGCGAAGCCGCCCCGTCGCCACCGCGAGCGCGCCCGGCCCGTGGTGGCGACGGCCCGGCCGCTGTCCGACGACCGGCTGTCGGCAGCCGGGACGCCGTGGCGGGCAGCCGTGCCGACCATGGCCGGCGGGGCCGCCATCTGCTACTTCAGCTTCTCGTTCGGCCCGGCCTTCTTCGCCGCCGACGTTGCCGTGTACGGGCTGGCTGTCGGTCTGCTCATCGTCGCGTTCGGCCTGCTGATGCTCTGGTATCCGGGCGCGTGCGCGGCGCTGGGCCTGCTGTCGGTCATCGGCGGCCTGATCGCCTTCCCGATCGCCGCCGGCGGGCTGGGGGCCGGCTCGCTGCTGGCGATCATCGGTGGGTCGCTCGCCGCCGCGTGGACCCCGCCACCGCACGGCGCGTTCCTCGCCGTGCGCGCCGCCCGCGCCGGCGTGCGGGCCGCGGCGGCGGCCATCGACCTGGCGCTGGCCGGCGTCATCGTCGTCGGCCTCTACGCGACCGTCCTGAACGGGCCGGTCAAGGAGCACATCGCCGTCTGGTACGCGCTGCATCTGGCGGCCTGGCTGCTGGTTGTCGGGCCGGGCGTCGCCGCCGCCCTGACCCCGGGCCGGCTGCTGCTCGGCATCCGGGTGTTCACGGCGCCGGGCCCGGTAGCCGCGGTAGCCGCGGCGGCACCGGGTGCCGGCCCGGCGACAGGCAGCACCGTGTCGGGCACCGCCGTGTCAGGCAGCACCATGTCAGGCAGCGCCGTGGCGACGGGTACCGCGGCGGTGCCGGCCGCCCGGGCGGTGCTCCGCGAGGCACTGCGCACGGTGGAGGTCGTCGGCACCGTCGAACTCGTGCTGCCGCTCCCCCGGCACGTCGGTCTGGGCCCGGCCGCGCTGTGCGCCGCCGTCGTCACCGCCGGCTGGCTGCTTCTGCTGTGGACCGGCCGCGTACCCCACGACCTGATCCCACGCACACGGACGGTCTCGCTGCGCGTAGTCACCGCCCCGACGGCGTCCTCCCTGGCAGGGCCCGCCCCGGCCGCGGGCTCCCCGCCTGCCGACACCCGGCCCGCGGCCGCGGTCACGAGTTCCTCGGTTTCGGATGCCCAGCCCACGGCCGCGGATTCCCCGCCTCCCGATTCCGCTGTTCCGCCTTCTCCGCTGCCAGCCGCGGGGGTCCTGCCCCGCACCGCCCCGGATTCCGCCGCCCCGGATTCCGCCGCCCTGGATTCCGCCGTCCTGGATTCCGCGGCCGAGCCCGACCGGCATGCCACGGGCCCGGCACCGGACCCGGACGCCCGGTGACCCGTTTCCCACGCCACCTCGGCGCGTCGTTGTCCCTGCTGGTCGTGGGCTCGGCCGTCCTGATCATCGGCATGGCCGGCACGGCCTCGGCGCGTGCCGGGGGCGCCAACACGTTCCACTGGACGGGCCGGGACATCGAACTGCGACAACTGGCGCTCGGCGGCACGACCAGCCCGGCGGACGGGGCCCCGGCCGCGCTGCTGCGCATCGGCGACCTGGTCAGCGCCGCTGACTTCCGTCTGGAGAAGGAGATCCGCCTCGGCAGGCTCGGAACGTGGACGCTGGAGGTGACCGCGAACACGATAACCACGACCGGCACGCCGGCGGAGGCCGCGGCGGGGAGCGAGGCCTCGGAGGCAAGCGACATCACCGCGCCCTTCACCTGTGTACGGGATGCCGGCGTCCACGGCTCGGGCCGCGGCACGGGGCCGCTGCTGGACCCGTCACTGAACCGTGCGCTCGATGTCGATCCCGCCACCGGCTATCGGGACACCGTCGTCTCGGCGGCGGTCGGCCTGGTCGGGCGCGGCGACGTCCTGCTGACGCTGGGCCGGATATACAGCGAGTCCGGCCGGATCACCATGCCCAGGCTGCGCCTGACCGGCGCCTCGGTGCTGCTGCGCCCCGGCGGCTACTCCCCCGGTCTGGACGCGCCGCCGGCGTACTGCGACGGCTCCGCCTCCCAGGACGCCATGTTCCAGGACAGCCTGCCCCAGGGCGGTGGGGCGCAGCGCACCGGGGCACAGGACGACGCCGCGGGCACACGAACGGCCGGTGCCACCTCCGCAGCCACCGTCCCCGCGACAACGCCAGCGACAGCGCCAGCGACCGCCTCCGGCGCGGGCGGTGCGGGAACTCCAGGCCCGGCCGCGCCACCGCCGGGGACTGCCCCCGCACCGACGACACCGGCATCCGGTCAGCCGACGCCGTCCCGACGCTGTCCTCCCCTGGACCTTCTCTGCGTCCTCTCCGGACCCTCGTGATCCGGACCTCGTGATCCGGACCTCGTGACGCTCTCCGAGTGCCCCGCGCCCGACGGAGGCAGAGAAGATCGCCGCGAGTTTGTCATTGTGTACGCCACTGGGGCCGAAAACCGTACACAACGACAAAACAGCACAGATCATGTTCCCCGCGGCTGGCCGCGGACGCCGCCCGCGGCGCCTGATGGCCGGCATCGACAGCATCGACGGACGTCTGGGCAGCGGCCGGGCCGGCCTGTGCGGGCCGGCCGGCTGGTACCCGGGATGCTCACGTGTTCAGGCGGGCGCGGATCTCCGGGCGTCGTAGCGGCGGGAGTGTGGCCGGCGGCTGGCGGCGGGCCGGCAGCGTGTCGAGCAGCCGGTGGACCGCGGCGCCCACCTCGGCGACCGCCGTCTCGAACGCGTCCCCGGCCGTGGCCGGAGGCTGGCGCAGACCACTGACCTTCCGGACGAACTGGCGGGCGGCCGCCTCGATCTCCTCGTCGGTCGCCGGCGGCTGAAGGCCCCGCAGTTCGGTGATGTTACGACACATGATCCTCACCGTCTCCCCACAGATCCGTATGTACTGGGCGGCCCGCGCGTGCGGGCAGGTCACGTACGTCAGCGTCGCGGCCAGGCCGGAATCCAGTTCGCTGTCCACCCGCTCACCGAAGAGTTCCGAAACCATTCGGACGGAGGATACGGCCGGCGGCAGAATGAGGTCATGCCCAATACGAATCCCACCGTGTGGCTCACCCTGCAGGCCCACAACCCCGCCGTGCTCATCGACTACCTGGTCGAGATCTTCGGTTTCGACCTGGTCGCACGCCACGGCGAAGGCGAGACCGTCGAACACGCCGAACTGCTCTGGCCCGAGGGATCCGGCGGCATCATGCTCGGCGCGTACAAGCCCGAGGGCCACTGGACGCGCGAGCCCGGCACGGCGGGCGGCTATGTGGTGACCAGCGACCCCGATCGGCTGTACGAGCGGGTACTGGCCGCGGGCGCCGACATCATCATCAAGATCAACGAGACGCCCTACGGCTCTCGTGAGTTCGTGGTACGAGACCCGGAGGGCAACCTGTGGGCCTTCGGAACCTACACCGGCGCACCCCGGCAGGAACACCCTTCATAGCACGGAGAATCCCGGACACACCACGCCGCGCTGAATCCGAGGATTCGGAAAGACATTTCAGCCGGCGTTCGAGAGCGTCGACCGAGCAGCTACTGGTCGGCCGCTTGCCGCCCGTCCCGGATTGTCAGAACCTCGCGGGCCAGCCGGGCGCAGCCGGCCTCGAGCTCGGCGTCGTCGGTGAGATCCAGCGACAGACGGGCCCGTATGCCGAGACGCGGCCGGCAGGGCTCTCGTATGACGGTGAGCAGCCTGGTCGCGGCGGTTTCCAGACCGAGGTGCTCCGCCAGGACGTTCTCGAGCTCGGTGAAGTTGCTCTCCAGATATCTGGGGGTGGGCACGGCCAACGTGTATCTGCTCTGTATCACCGCCCGTTCCATCTCGAGTATGAGCGGGACACCGAGGCGGGGAGTGCCTCGTGATCGATACAGACGCGTACTCCCAGCTTCCGGACGCCTACCAGGCGGTCAGGAGCCGGGCCGGGTCGTAGCTGGGCAGACCCGGTACCTGCGTCGTCGTCCGCGTGACAGCGACTGGTGACGCGATGTCACCGCCTGGCACCGCGGCCCGGTCACGCAACAGGTGGTCCAGGTCGGCCTGGGTGAAGGGCTCCTTGTCACGCCATTTGACGGAGCCGACGAAGGTGACCACGTTCGCGCCTTTACCGGGCCGGACTCCTACCAGATCCACCTCGGGTGTGTGGTTACGCGGCCACCAGCCGCCTACGCTCTCAGCGCCGCCGAGCGCGGGATCGTCGATCGCGAGCCTGGTGAGCGCCTGGCGTACCAGCGGTTCCACCGCCCGTCCGCGATAGGCGGCCCAGCCGCCCGTCACCCTGGCTCTGGCGAGGTCGGGCCGGCCACGCTGAATGTCGGCGACGGCGCCTTCCAGGAAGCGTAGCCAGAACCGCAGGTAGGGGTCGGCGACCCGGTAGCGGGACGCCGTACCGACCTTCACTGCCACCGGACGGTCGACCGCGATCACTCTTTTGCCGGCCAGCAGTGCCAGGGCCCGGGTGAGCGGTGTCGATGCCACACCGGCGCGCGCCGCGATCGCGGAGAAGGCCCGGTCTCCAGCACCGATGGCGCGCAGCACGTCACTCGCCTGCAGATCGCGCGGGAACTCCGCGTCGAGAACCCGCTGACCGGTGACGATGAGCTCGGAGTTATCGTCCGAAAGCTGGTCGTCGAGGAACGCCGGCAGGCCACCGGCTCGCCGCCATTCCAGCAGCAGCCGGGGGTATCCACCGGTGATGAGCTGCGCGTCGAACGCCTCCGCCGCACGTTCGCTGCTGAGACCGAGCATGCGCGCCGTGTCACCGACGGAGAACGGCTCGACGACCATCTCCCGAGCCCGCCCGAAGAGCGGCCGGTCGTGCCCGGTCAGCATCTCCATCACGGCGAGGTCACTGCCGATGATGATGAAAAGGACGGGCCGGTTCTCGAACAGCCGGTCCCAGAGCTTCTGCAGGGTGCCGTCGATGCCGGTATCGCGCTCCAGCAGCCAGGGGAACTCGTCGATTACGACGACGGCCGGCGTGTCCACCGGGAGCGCGGCGTGGGTGGCGCGTAGCGCCTGTTCCCAGGTGCTGAAGCCGCCGGCGGTGAGCCCGTCGGCGCCGGGCAGCGTGCAGTCGAGCCGGGCGTCCTCGACGAACCCGTCGAGGTCTCGCTGGAGAGTGGCCTGCCGAGATCCGGTCACGAACAGTTGCGGCAGACCGCTACGGCGCACGAACTCGCTGATCAGCCTGGACTTGCCGGCCTGTCGCCGGCCCCGGACGCTGACCAGCCGGCCCCGGCCGTCACGGACCGCCGCGAGGTGGG